>NZ_JBVVPR010000027.1:0-101875 GCF_055811835.1 Bradyrhizobium sp. WSM4874 | reverse complement strand
CTCTCCTTGTCCCCTACAACTTTCCTTGCGCGCGGGGGGGGGGTTTTTTTTGTTTGGCGTCGCTGCGCTCGCAATGACGATGGGGAGAGAGTGGGGGCGGCACGCCGTTCTAGCCGCCGAGTATCCGCCGACAAGCTTCGACGAACACTTGCGCGCCCGTGACGATGTCGACGTCGGCGGTGTTCTCGGTCCAGTGATGGCTGATGCCGCCGATCGACGGTACGAACAGCATACCCGCGGGCATGATCGTCGCCAGCATCTGCGCGTCGTGGCCGGCGCCGCTGGGCATGCGGACGGACCGTCCGCCGGCAAGGGCCTTGCTCGCGGCTTCGATCGCGTCCTGGATGCCCGCGTTCATCATGGCCGGAGCGCCAGTGCGAATCTTTTCCACGGTGATGGTGCAGGGGCCTTTCGCGCTGGCCTCGTACACCATGCTCCGCAGCAACTCCTCCAGCCGCGCGATAACCGATGGATCGTCGTCGCGGATCTGGAACAGCATTTCGGCTCCCCCCGGAATGATGCTGGGCGCGCCAGGATCGAGCGTGATGCGGCCGGTGGTCCAGACCGTGCGCGGGCCGCTTGTATCAGGGAAACGCTCGTCGATCGCGACGCAGAATTTTGCCAGCGCCAGCCCGGCATCCTTCCGTGCAGCCATGCGGGTGGTGCCGGCGTGATTCTGCTCACCGACGAAATTGATCTGGTATTGCCAGATGCCCACGATGGAGGTGACGACGCCGATCGCAAGGCGACCGCTTTCGAGCGTGTCGCCCTGCTCGATATGCGCTTCCAGATAGCCGACATGCCGGCCCGGCTCGGCGGTAATGCGCTGTCGTCCTGCCAGCCCCATGTCGGCGAGTGCCTCCCGCATGCTGCGGCCGCTGGTGCGGTCGCGTGCGGCATCAATGTCGGCCTCGGTCACTTGTCCGACATAGGAGCGCGAACCGAGGAAGTGCCCAAAATGTCCTTCCTCGTCGCACCAGGCGGCAAGTTCGACCGCGCCGTCGAGCGAGGGATCGGCATTGAGGACGCGGGCCGCTTCGAGCGCGTAGACGACGCCGAGCGGCCCGTCGAGCCAGCCGGCGTAGTTCTGGCTTTCGAGATGCGATCCCGCCAGCAGCTTGGGTCCCGGCTTTGCGCTGGTGCCGAAGACATTGCCGATGCCGTCGATCGCCGCGGTGAGGCCCGCGTCGGGCAGCTTCCGCACCAGCCAATCCAGCGAAAGCCTGTGCGGCTCGGAGAAGGTCGGCTTGTGCACGCCGGTCTTGTAGGCGCCGATGGCGCGGAGCGCATTGAGATCGGCGAGAACGCGTATCCCGTTTGCGCGTGAAAAAGTGTCAGGCATGCTCGGCAACCTTCAACGCCTCGGTGCGGATCTCCTCGACCAGCCGTTCCTTCAACTGGACGAATTCGGGCGTGGTCTTGATCTTGTAGGAGCGCGGATGCGGCAGGTCCACGTTGATCTCGGCCTTGATGCGGCCGGGGCGCGCGCTCATGACGATGACGCGGCTGCCGAGGAAGATCGCTTCCTCGATGTCGTGGGTCACGAAGAGCACGGTCTTCTGGTCGCGCTCCCAGATCCCGAGCAGCATTTCCTGCATCAGGGCGCGGGTCTGGTTGTCGAGCGCGCCGAAGGGCTCGTCGAGCAGCAGGATCTTGGGGTCATTGGCGAGCGCGCGCGCGATCGCGGTGCGCTGCTGCATGCCGCCGGAGAGCTGCTTTGGCCAATGGTTCTCGAAGCCGGACAGACCGACCTGGCGGATGAAGGCGTCGGCGATCTTGTTTCGCTCCGACTCGGACACCCCACGCTCGCGCAGGCCGAAGGCGATGTTCTCGCGCACCGTCAGCCAGGGAAACAGCGTGTAGGACTGGAACACCATGCCGCGGTCGGCGCCCGGACCGGTGACCTCGCGTCCGTCGAGCACCACGCGTCCGCCGGTCGGGCGATCGAGGCCGGCGACGATGCGAAGCAGCGTGGACTTGCCGCAGCCGGAAGGGCCGAGGATGGTGACGAAGTCGTTGTCGCCGATCACCAGATCGGTCGGCTCCAGCGCCCTGGTCGGGGCATTGCCGTGGCGCGCGGGGAAGGTCCGCGAGACCTGTTCGATCTTGAGGATCGTCATGCGAGCCTCCACGGAAACAGCCACGCGTTGAACGCCTTGAACAGGAAGTCCGAGACGAGGCCGATCAGCCCGATCACGATGATGCCGAAGATGATCTGGCCGGTGTTGAGCAGCGCCTGGCTGTCGGTGATCATATGGCCGATACCGGAGGAGGAGCCGATCAGTTCGGCGACGATGACATAGGTCCAGGCCCAGCCCAGCACCAGCCGCAGGATCTCGGCGATCTCCGGCGCGGAGGAGGGCAACAGCACGCGACGGATGATGCCGCGGTCGCTGGCCCCCAGCGTATAGGCCGCCTCGACCAGGTCTCGGCGCGTTGTGCCGACGGTGACCGCGATCATCAGGATGATCTGGAACACCGAGCCGATGAAGATGACAAGCAGCTTCTGCAACTCGCCGATGCCGGCCCAAAGGATCAGGAGAGGAATGAAGGCGGAGGCCGGCAAATAGCGCGCAAAGGAGACGAACGGTTCGAGGAACGCCTCGACGGGCTTGTACGCCCCCATCAGCACGCCGAACGGCACCGCGATGATGGCGGCCAGCACGAAGCCGCCGACGACGCGCCAGATTGTCATGCCGATGTCGAACAGGAAGCCCTGTTTGACAATCAGATCGACGCCTTCCTGCACCATGGTCAGCGGGTTGGCGAGGAACACCTTCGACACGTGGCCGCCGAAGGTCGCCCAGGACCAGAGGGCAACGAACACCACGAAGAACGCAAGGCCGTAAGCCACGCGCTGCCTTGACGTCACGGGATCGAGGGGACGCATCAAACTGTCTATCCGGGCGGTGAACAAGTTTGCCGGCCCCGCCGCGAGACGGGGCCGGCGGCTCCTAGGAGACTTACTTGATATAGCTCGCGTCGAAGAGATCCTCGACCTTCGGCGCGGCCTTGATGACGCCGATCTCGAGCAGGAGGTCGGCGGCCTCCTTGTTGAAGGTCAGGAAATCGCCGGCGAAGAATTTCTGGTTCGCGGCCTTGTCCTGCCAGCGCAGATACTTTGCCGAGTTGCCGAAGGCCTCGCCGGTCTGCTTCACGTCGGCGCCCATGATCTCGTAGGCCTTGGCCTGGTCCTTGGAGATCATTTCGAGGGCCTCGAAATAGCTGTCCGCGAGCGCCTTGGCGGCCTTCGGGTTCTCGGTGAGGAATTTCGGCGTGCAGCCGAACGTGTCCATGACCATCGGATAGTCGAGTGTGGTCGCGATGATCTTGCCCTTGTCGGGTGCGGCACGAACCGTCGACAGGTACGGCTCATAGGTCATGGCGGCATCGTTCTGGCCGGAGACGAAGGCCTGCGCGGCCGCAGCCGGCTCGAGGTTCACGACGGTGACGTCCTTAACCGACAAGCCGTTCTTCTTGAGCATCCAGGCCAGCGCGAAATAGGGCGAGGTGCCGGGCGCGGACGCCGCAACCGTCTTGCCCTTCAGATCCTTGATCGCGGCGAGCTCGTTGCGCACGGCCATGCCGTCAGCGCCGTAGCTCTTGTCGAGCTGGAAGATCTGCTTGGTCGCGACGCCGTTGGCGTTCCAGGAGATCCAGGTCTCCACGGTCGTTGCCGCGCATTGGACGTCACCGGAGGCGATCGCGAGATGGCGGTCCTTCTGCGGAATCTTCTTGATGGTGACGTCGAGACCGTTCTTCTTGAAAATGCCGGCTTCCTTCGCCAGCGTCAGCGGCGCGAACCCGGTCCATCCGGAGATGCCGACGCCGACCTTGACGTCGTCGGCGAGCACGGGGGTGGAAGCTGTGAGGGCAATGATTGTCGCAAATACTTTCGAACTACGCATGATTGTCGTCCTCTTGCCGATCGATGGATTGACGTCCTGTTGATGTTGGTCGGTCCTCGTGGACCGTTGCTCGAAGCGTTGCACGATTTGTGCCGACATCGTCCTCTCAGCCTCCCTTGAATCGGGCGACAAGGCGGTGAGAGTCACCGGGATAGAGCAGCCGCACCGCGGTGATCGTGCGCGCGCTGCGCCAAGTATAGCGGTCGATCACGAGGCAGGGTGCGCCGACGGCAATGTCGAGCGCTTCTGCCGTGCGATCGTCCGCAACGATAGCGCTGATCGTATGCTCGGCCTCTGTCCATGGAACATGGTGAAGCAGCCACGAGCCGGGCGGCTCACGCGAAAAATCTGCGGTCGCCGCATCCGGCACCGACGCGAGATCGATCAACCTGTCCTCGACGGCGAAGGGCACGTTGTCGGCGCTGTGGCGGCAGGTGATCGCGACCACCTTGCCGGCCTTCTTGACGCCGAGCCGGTCGCGGTCGGCAGCGGTCGCGGCGCGGAGCTTGCGACCGATCAGCTCGTAGCCGTAAGCACGCCCGAGCGCAGTGATCTCGGCGCGCATGTCGGCGATCTTGAGCACGGCGGACTGATGTTGTGGCCGGCGGACGAAGGAGCCGGCACGTCGCCGCCGCTCGATCAGGTCGGCTTGCGCGAGCTCCGACAGCGCCTTGTTCACGGTCATGCGCGAGCAGCCGTAACGCGCGACCAGTTCGTGCTCGAAGGGGATGCGATGCCCGGGCGGCCACTCGCCGGTCAGAATGCGGTTCTCGATATCGGCGCGAATCCGTTTGTAGAGCGTGGGCTGGTCGGTCGTATCAGTGGCGAGACTCATGCAACAAGCCTCCGCACCGATGCGTTGAAGTGTTCGCGCGCGGCCTGGCGCAGTCTGTGCCGGCCGCCTTCGACGACCTTGTCGCCGCCGGCCCAGACGCAATCGACCGCACCGCTGGCCGCAGCAAAGATCCAGCCGTCGATGGCGGCGTCGCGCACGCGCCCCGCCAGCGAGGGATGCGTGATGTCGAGCGAGACGATGTCGGCGCGCGCACCTGGCGTGAGACCGACTGACATCTGTGCCAGTGCCCGCGCGCCGCCTGCAAATGCATGATCGAACAGGGCGCGTCCCGTCGAGCGGCCTGCGCCGGCAGAGAGCACGTTGCGCTCGCGGTGCTTGAGCCGTTGGCCATATTCGAGCTGGCGCAGCTCGTCGGCGACGCCGACGAGCACATTGGAATCCGTGCCAATCCCAAAGGCACCGCCGGCACCGACGAATTCGCGAGCCGGGAAAATGCCGTCGCCAAGGCTTGCCTCGGTGATAGGGCAGAGGCCGGCGACCGCGCCGGTCCTGGCGAAGGCGCGGACTTCCTCGTCCGTGGTGTGGGTGGCGTGAATGAGGCACCAGCGTTGATCGACGGGTGCGTGCTCCAGCAACCATTGCACCGGACGTCGCCCGGACCACGCCAGGCAATCCTCGACTTCCTTCACCTGCTCGGCGGCATGAATGTGCACCGGTCCGCCCTCAGCAAGCGGAATGATCACCGCAAGCTCGGCCGGCATCACAGCGCGCAAGCTGTGCGGCGCGATGCCGATATTCGCGCCCGGCAATTGCTCAATCGCCTTGCGCGAGCCAGCCATCAGCGCGGAAAATTGATCAACCGTACAGATGAAGCGGCGCTGGCCGGCATGCGGTGCTGCGCCCCCAAATGAGCCATGCGCATAGAAACTCGGCAGCAACGTCAGCGCAATACCCGAAGCTTCGGCGGCCTGTGCGATCCGTGCGGCCATTTCGCCGACGTCGGCATAGGGCGAGCCGTCGCGATCATGATGTAGATAATGGAATTCGCCGACGCGGGTAAAACCCTGCTCCAGCATCTCGACATAAAGCAGTGTCGCGACCGCTGCGACGTCGTCAGGCGTCATCGCCAGCGCGAAGCGGTACATCGTCTCGCGCCAGGTCCAGAAGGTGTCGGTGCTATCGCCGCGCAGTTCTGCGAGACCCGCCATGCCGCGCTGGAAGGCGTGGCTGTGCAGGCTCGCAAGTCCCGGAAGCGCAAGGCCGTGGCGTTCGTCGCCGGAGGTCGGCGCCACGCCCGGCGTCACCTCGGCGATCGCGCCGCCGGTGATCACCACCTGCACGTCATTGGCCCAGCCCGAGGGCAGGAGCGCGGAGGCGAAATGCAGTCGTGTCATGTTTCCATGCCGGCTGGACAGAACCGCGACACGATTATATGTCTAGACATATAAGTCAAGCATCCCGGGGCGCAGGGGCATCCGCGAAGGGACAGTTGCATGGCAGAGCGCTTCGACCGGATCTGGCATAACGCTCGGCTCGCCACGATGCGGGCCGACCGTCCCGATCCCGGTGAGATCGAGCACGGCGTCATCGCCTCGCGCGGCGGCCGTATCGTCTATGCGGGTTCGCAGACCGATTTTCCGGTGAGTGCCGATGCGGCCGACCGGATCGATTGCGGAGGGCGCTGGATTACGCCCGGTCTCGTCGACTGCCACACCCATCTGGTCTATGGCGGCAACCGCGCCCATGAATTCGAGCTGCGCCTCAAGGGCGCGAGCTACGAGGAGATCGCGCGTGCCGGCGGCGGCATCGTCTCGACGGTGGCTGCGACGCGCAAGGCAAGCGAGGCCGAACTCGTAGCCCACGCGCTGCCGCGGCTCGATGCGCTGATTGCCGAGGGCGCCACCACGGTCGAGATCAAGTCCGGCTACGGCTTGGACACCGCGACCGAGATGCGGCAGCTAGCCGCTGCGCGAAGCTTGGGCCGTCAGCGCTCGGTCGCGATCCGTACATCCTTCCTCGGCGCGCACGCGTTGCCGATCGAGGCGGAGGGCGACAAGGATCGCTACATCGATCTCGTCTGCAAGGAGATGTTGCCGTCGGTCGCGCAGGCCGGCCTGGCCGATGCCGTCGATGCCTTCATGGAAGGTATCGCATTCTCCGGGGAGCAGACGGCGCGGGTGTTCGAGACGGCGAGGCGGCTTGGACTGCCGGTCAAGCTGCATGCCGACCAGCTCTCGAACCTCGGCGGTGCCGCACTCGCCGCACAATTCTCGGCGCTATCGGCCGATCACCTCGAGCACACCGACGAAGCCGGTGCCGCCGCGATGGCAAAGGCCGGAACGGTGGCCGTGCTGCTGCCCGGCGCCTTCTACTTCATCCGCGAGACGCAAAAACCTCCGGTCGAGGCGTTCCGCAAGCACGGCGTTGCCATGGCGCTCGCGACTGATTGCAATCCCGGAAGCTCGCCGCTGACTTCGCTCCTGCTCGCCATGAACATGGGTGCGACGCTGTTCCGAATGAATGTGGCCGAGTGCCTTGCCGGTGTCACCCGCGAAGGTGCGCGTGCGCTCGGCGTGCTCGATGATACCGGCACGTTAGAGGCCGGCAAATGGTGCGACCTTGCGATATGGGACATCGAGCGCCCCGCCGAGCTGGTCTACCGCATCGGCTTCAATCCGCTGCATCGCCGGGTTTGGAGGGGACAATGACGGAGCCGGGCGCGGCGATCGTCGTCAAACCGGGAACGGTCAGCCTCGATGATCTCGCGCGCGTGCTCGAAGGCGCATCTGTCGTTCTCGATCCCGCGTTCTGGCCGCGCGTCGACGCGGCCGCGGAGATCGTTGCAAGGGCCGCGCGAGCCGACGTCCCCGTCTACGGCATCAATACCGGCTTTGGAAAACTGGCCTCGAAGCGCATTCCGGCCGATCAGACCGCGCTGCTCCAGCGCAATCTCATCGTCTCGCATTGCTGCGGCGTCGGTGCGGCAACCCCCGAGCCGATCGTCCGCCTGATGATGGCGCTGAAGATCATCTCGCTCGGGCGCGGCGCCTCCGGCGTGCGCCGCGAGGTGATTGAACAGTTGCAAGCCATGCTGGCGCGGCGCGTCTCACCGCTGGTGCCGCAGCAAGGTTCGGTCGGTGCTTCCGGCGATCTCGCGCCGCTCGCACATATGACTGCGGTCATGATCGGCGAAGGACAGGCGTTCGTCGACGGCAAGATCGTATCGGGCAGCGAGGCGCTCGCAGCCGCCGGCGTCGTGCCGCTGACATTGGGGCCCAAGGAAGGGCTCGCGCTGATCAACGGCACGCAATTCTCCACCGCCTACGCCGTCTCCAGCGTGCTGCGCGCATTTAGCTTGGCCCGCGCCGCGCTCGTCACCGGCGCGCTGTCGGTCGATGCGGCAATGGCCTCGACGGCGCCGTTCCGCCCCGAGATCCAGGCGCTGCGCGGTCATTCCGGACAGATCGCGGCGGCGGCAACCCTGATGGCGCTGCTCGACGGCAGCGACATCCGCCTGTCGCATCTCGAAGGCGACGAGCGCGTGCAGGATCCCTATTGCCTGCGCTGCCAGCCCCAAGTCGCGGGCGCGGCGCTCGACCTGATCGTGCAGGCGGCGCGGACGCTGGTCGTCGAGGCCAATGCCGTCACCGACAATCCGCTCGTGCTGGTCGAGACCGGTGAGATCGTCTCCGGCGGAAATTTCCATGCCGAACCGGTGGCCTTTGCCGCGGATACCATCGCGCTGGCGCTGTCGGAGATCGGTGCGATCAGCGAGCGGCGCATCGCGACGCTGGTCGATCCCGCGCTCAATTTCGGCCTGCCGCCGTTCCTCACCCCCGATCCCGGTATCAATTCCGGCTTCATGATCGCCGAGGTGACGGCGGCCGCGCTCTATGCCGAGAACAAGCAGCGCGCTTCTGCCTGCTCGATCGACTCGACGCCGACCAGTGCCAACCAGGAAGACCATGTCTCCATGGCCGCGCATGCCGCGCGGCGGCTGTCGGACATGGCCGACAATCTCGCCACCATCCTGGGCATCGAGCTGCTGGTCGCCGCCCAGGGCATCACGCTGCGCGCGCCGCATGCAACCAGCGCGCCGCTCGCTGCCGTCATCGCCGCACTGCGCGAGCAGGTGCCGGCGCTCGGCGACGACCGCTACATGGCCGGCGATCTCGCCAAGGCTGCAGCGCTGGTCGAGGCCGACGCGCTGCCGGCTGCGGCGCTCGCCGTACTTTCAACTGACCCGTTTCCGACGCTTGCCTGACGAGGTGTTCCGCATGAACCGCCGACTGGACAATGACCGCACCATCCGCGCGCCCCGCGGCAGCGAAATCAGCGCCAAGAGCTGGTTGACGGAAGCTCCCTTACGCATGCTCATGAACAATCTCGATCCCGACGTTGCAGAACGTCCGAGCGAGCTCGTCGTCTATGGCGGCATCGGCCGCGCCGCGCGTGACTGGGAGAGCTTTGACCGGATCATTGCGGCCTTGCGCAAGATCGAAGCCGACGAGACGCTGTTGATCCAATCCGGCAAGCCGGTCGGCGTGTTCCGCACCCATTCCGACGCGCCGCGCGTCCTGATCGCGAACTCCAACATCGTGCCGCACTGGGCGACGCTCGATCACTTCAACGAGCTCGATCGCAAGGGCCTGATGATGTACGGCCAGATGACGGCCGGCTCCTGGATCTATATCGGCAGCCAGGGCATCGTGCAGGGCACCTACGAAACCTTCGTTGAAGTTGGCCGCCGCCACTATGGCGGCAGCCTCGCCGGCAAATGGATTCTGACCGCCGGTCTCGGCGGCATGGGCGGCGCGCAGCCGCTGGCTGCGACCATGGCGGGGGCCTCGATGCTGGCGGTCGAATGCCAGCCGAGCCGCATCGAGATGCGGCTGCGCACCGGTTATCTCGATCGCCAGGCCGCGACGCTCGACGAGGCGCTTGCGATCATGGCGGAGGCGGCGAAGACGAAGAAGGCGGTCTCGGTCGGCCTACTCGGCAATGCCGCGGAGATTTTTCCCGAGCTGGTCCGCCGTGGTGTCAGGCCGGATATCGTCACCGACCAGACCAGCGCGCACGATCCGATCAACGGCTATTTGCCGAAGGGCTGGACACTCGCGGAGTGGGAAGCCAAGCGCGCCGCCGATCCAAAATCCGTGGAGCGCGCCTCGAAAACTTCTATGGTTGAGCACGTCCAGGCCATGCTGGATTTCCATGGGCAAGGCATCCCGACACTCGACTACGGCAACAACATCCGCCAGATGGCGCAGGACATGGGCCTGAAGAATGCCTTCGATTTTCCCGGCTTCGTCCCCGCCTATATCCGTCCCTTGTTCTGCCGTGGCGTCGGGCCGTTCCGCTGGGCCGCGCTGTCGGGCGATCCCGAGGACATCTTCAAGACCGACGCCAAGGTCAAGGAGCTGATGCCTGACGACAAGCATCTGCACAACTGGCTCGATATGGCCAGGGAGCGCATCAAGTTCCAGGGTCTGCCGGCGCGGATTTGCTGGGTCGGGCTTGGCGATCGCGATCGCCTGGGCCTTGCCTTCAACGAGATGGTGGCGCGCGGCGAATTGAAGGCACCCATCGTGATCGGCCGCGATCATCTCGACAGCGGCTCGGTGGCGAGCCCCAACCGCGAAACCGAAGCGATGAAGGACGGGTCGGACGCCGTATCCGACTGGCCCTTGCTCAACGCGCTGCTCAATTGCGCCAGCGGCGCGACCTGGGTATCGCTGCATCACGGCGGCGGGGTCGGCATCGGCTATTCCCAGCATGCCGGCATGGTGATCGTCGCCGACGGTACGCCGGAAGCGGCAAAGCGGATCGCGCGCGTGCTCTGGAACGATCCCGCCAGCGGCGTCATGCGTCACGCCGACGCGGGTTACGACACAGCGATCGAATGCGCCCGCGACAAAGGGCTCGATCTGCCGAGCCTGACGAAGTAGCCAGGCTCAGTCGCGCGCCAGGAGCCTCGGCATGGTCGTCTTCGCGCCGTCCATGAAGGTCTGAACTGCATCGCGGACGATCGCGTCGAGATCGGCCGGGATCGGCGTCGCGTAGATGAATTTGCGGATCGCGAGATAGAAAATGCGGCCGTGGAGGCCCCAGAACAGCTCGGTCTCGCGCTCGCCGAGCGGATGTGTCTTTGCTTCGGGCAGTTTCAGGTCGTGGCGCAGCTCGCCGGCCGCCGGCTCGATGATCTCGCGCCTGATGATGTCGAGGTAGCGGCCGGTGATGCCGAACGACTTCATGCCGGAGAAGACGAAGATCCGCACCCAATTGTACTCGAACACGCGTTCGACATAGTCGAGATAGAAGCGCGTCAGCCGGGCCTCCAGCGATAGCGAGCGGTCGCGGATCATCGGACCCCAATCGGGCGACCAGCGGCTGAGATAAACCTCCTGGTAGACACGCTCGATCAGCGCTTCCTTGCTCGGGAAGTGGCGATAGATCGCGGAGTGCGTGATGCCCAGGCGCTTGGCGAGCTCGCGCGTCTGCCCCTCGAAGCCGCGCTCGGCGAAGAAGCGGATTGCCTCGTCCAGGATTGCGCGCTCGCGGTCGGCCGCACGCATGTTGCGGCGCTTTGGCGCGGACTTGCTGCCTGTCTCGGCCCGCTTCCGGGCCGGTCGCTTCGTCTTCTGCGCTTTTCGGGCCATTTCGTCGCTGAATCGCACGTCCAGTTGTCTTCATAGCCCAACGCGCATTTGTAACCAAATGGTCATTTCCTGTTGACCGGCTTCCGGCGGCGTGTCAGGATTTTGAGACCAGATGGTTACAAATCTGGCGTCCCGGCCGATGAGCCGAGGGATTCGAGGAAACGGCGGTGAAGGCGAGGGCTTTCAGCTATTTTCGCGCTGCGACGATCGACCAGGCGTTGGACGCTCACGCGCGCGCCGGCGACGATGCGCGTTTCATTGCCGGCGGCCAGAGCCTCGTGCCGGCGTTGTCGCTACGGCTGCAGGCGCCACGGCTGCTGATCGATATCACCCACATTGCCGAGCTGCGCGGCGTCAGGCGTGAAGGCGCATTCTTGCGCATCGGCGCGCTGACGCGCCATTGCGAGATGCTGAGCGAGCCGCTGATCGCCGAATTCGCGCCGCTGCTGCATGCGGCTGCGCCCTTCGTCGCCCATCCCGCGATCCGCAACCGCGGCACGTTCGGCGGCAGTGTCGCGCACGCCGATCCGGCTTCCGAGTTTCCGGCGATGACGCTGGCGCTCGGTGCCGAGATCGAGATTGTCGGCCCTTCCGGCAGCCGGCGCGTCAAGGCCGACGACTTCTTCGTCGACCTGTTCGAGACGGCTTTGCAGCCCGGTGAGCTGATCACGGCGGTCTTCGTCCCGCTGTTCAAGGCCGATCAGCGCTTTGCATTTGACGAATTGGCCCGGCGACGCGGGGACTATGCGCTGGTCGGTTGCGGTATGCTCGCGACCTGCACCGGCGACCGTATCGACGACATATGGATCTCGTTCTTTTCCGTCGGCAACACGCCGACGCGGGTGAAAGGAACGGAGGCTACGCTCATCGGCTCGAGCCTTGGCGCTGAACGCATCGCCGCAGCGCAGGCCGCGCTCGAAGGTGATCTCGCACCACCTGATGGCGACGAGGTGCCGCCGGCGATGCGGCTCCATCTCGCCCGCGTACTGCTCGGACGCATGCTCGGACGTCTCGGAGCGGGCGCATGAGCGGCTTCGACGAATCCCTTCTGGATGATGCGGACGAGACCGTGCGCGTTCGCTTCACCGTCAACGGCCGCAAGGTCGCCTGCGAGGTCGCGCCGCGCGAGACGCTGGTCGATTGCCTGCGCAACGTGCTCGAGCTGACAGGCACGCATGCCGGCTGCGAGATGGGCGCCTGCGGCGCGTGTCTTGTGCAGCTCGACGGCCGGGCCGTGCACGCCTGCCTGATGTTCACGGTGCAGGCTGACGGCGCCAGGATCGATACGATCGAAGGGCTCACCGAGAGCGGCGTAATCGCCGACCTCCAGGCCGAATTCCACCGCCGCAACGCTCTGCAATGCGGCTTTTGCACCCCGGGCATGCTGGTCAACGCCCACGAACTCCTCTCGCAGGTGACGCGGCCCAGCCGTGAGGACATTCGCGATGCGCTGTCGGGCAATTACTGCCGCTGCACCGGCTATGAAGCGATCGTCGATGCGATCGACGCCGTGGCAAAAGCGCGAATCGAAAGCGGAGGCCCGACATGAGCGCGCCGCTGACCTCGCTCGATCGCCCGAATTCCTATATCGGCCGCTCCGTGCCGCGCCCGAACGCCAAGCGGCTGCTCGCCGGGCGCGGGCGCTATGTCAGCGATCTCAGGCTGCCGCGGATGCTGTATGCCGCGTTCCTGCGCAGCCCGCATGCGCATGCGAAGATCATCTCCATCGATGCCGGGCGGGCGAGCGCGCTCGAAGGCGTGCATCTCGTTGCGACCGGTGCCGATCTCGCAAAGATCTGCACGCCCTGGACCGGCACGCTCGACCATTTCAAGGGCATGACCTCGGCACCGCAATTGCCGCTGCCGCTCGACCGCGTGGTCTGGGCCGGGCAGGCGGTGGTTGCAGTCGTTGCCGAGAGCCGTGCGATCGCCGAGGATGCGCTAGAGCTGATCGAGATCGACTACAAGGACCTTCCCATCGTCGCCGATATCGACAGCGCGCGTGAGGCCGGCGGGCCGCTGATCAATCCGGGCAGTGCCAACAACGTCTGCTTCCGTAGCCAGCTCGACAACGGCAGCGTCGACGACGCCTTTGCACATGCGGCCCATGTGGTGGAAGAGGAATTCTGTTTCGGACGCCATACGGCCGTGACCCTGGAGCCCCGCGCCATCGTCGCCGACTACGATCCCGCAGCAGGTGCGCTCACCGTGCACCACGCGACACAGACGCCGTATCAATTCCAGGACCTCTATTCGCGCCACTACGGCATCCCGGAGGCCCGCGTTCGCGTGATCGCGACCGATATCGGCGGCTCCTTCGGGATGAAGCTGCATGTCTATCACGAGGACATGGCCGTGGTCGGCCTTTCGATCCTGCTCGGCCGTCCCGTCAAATACGTTGCCGACCGCATCGAATCCTTTGTCTCCGACATCCACGCCCGCGACCACCGCGTCCGCGCCCGGATGGCGCTTGATGGCAAGGGCGAGATCCTGGCGATGGACGTGCTCGACCTTACCGCGATCGGGGCGTTTTCGAGCTATCCGCGTACAAGCGTGGTGGAGGGCAACCAGGTCATCCGCCTGATTGGCGCGCCCTATCGCTTCAAGAATTACCGCGCGACGCTCGAGGTGATCTTCCAGAACAAGGTGCAGACGAGCCAGTATCGCGCGGTCGGCCATCCCATCGCCTGCGCCGTCACGGAGCGGCTGGTCGACATGGCCGCGGCGAAGGTCGGTCTCGACCCCTTCGCGATCCGAGCGCAGAATTTGATCGCCGATGATGCTTATCCGCAGACCTCGCCGACCGGCTACCGCTTCGAGGCGCTGTCGCATCAGGCCTGCCTGAAGCGGCTGCACGAGATGATGGATTATGATGCGCTGCGCTCCGAGCAGGCAGAGTTGCGCAAGGGCGGCGTCTATCGCGGGATCGGTATCGCGGGCTTTGTCGAGATCACCAATCCAAGTCCCGCGTTCTATGGCGTTGGCGGAGCCCGTATCTCCTCGCAGGACGGCGCGATCATCAGCCTGACGCCATCAGGCGAAGTGCGATGCCTTATCTCGGTCACCGAGCAGGGGCAGGGCACCGAGGCGATCATCAGTCAGATCGTCGCGGATCAGCTCGGCGTCGCACAGGAGCACGTCAAGGTCATCACCGGCGATACCGAGGTGACGCCGCATGGCGGGGCGACCTGGGCCTGCCGCGGCGCCGGCATCGGCGGCGAGACCGCGCTCCAGGCTACGCGCGCGCTCAGGCGCAACATCCTGGAAATTGCCGCGCTCATCCTCCAGGAGCAGCCATCGGCACTCGACATCATCGATGGCGAGGTCGTCGATGCCGGCACGCGAAATCAGCGGATGCCGGTCTCCGAGATCGCGCGCATTGCGTATTTCCGTTCCGATACGCTGCCGCCGGGCACGCAGGCTCAGCTCACCGTGAGCCAGCACTTCGCGCCACAGGGCTATCCTTTCGCCTTCACCAACGGCATCCAGGGCTGTTTGCTGGAGGTCGACGTCGAGACCGGCTTCATCAAGATGTTGAAGCATTTCATCGTGGAGGATTGTGGCCGGGTCATCAATCCGATGCTGGTGGACGAGCAGCTCCGCGGCGGCATCGTGCAAGGACTCGGCGCGGCGCTGTTCGAGGAATGCCGCTACAGCGAGACCGGCCAGCTCGTGAACGGCTCGCTCGCCGACTACCTCGTCCCGATGCCGATGGAGATGCCTGACATCGTCATCGCCCATATCGAGACACCGACCGCCGACACCGAGCTCGGAGCCAAGGGGTGCGGCGAGGCGGGGACGGCCGCGGCGTCGGCCTGTGTGCTGAATGCCGTCACCGATGCGCTCACACCGTTCGATGCGACGATCAATTCTATCCCGATCACGCCCGCAAAAGTCCTGAAAGCCCTGAAGCGATTCTAGAAAAAATATAGTTGGAGGAAATCATGCCCAAGTCCGGTTCGACCCTGAAAATATCCCGCCGCACCGCGCTCGCCGGTCTCTCCGCAAGCGCGGCACTGCTCGCCATGCCGCGGCTCGGCCGCGCCGCGGACGAAACGATCCGCATCGGCTTTCCAACCCCGCTGACCGGCCCGTTCGCCGCGGAAGCGCGCGACCAGGTCAAGTGCGCCGAGCTTGCGGTCAAGCTCGCCAACGACAAGGGCGGTATCGGCGGCCGCAAGGTCGAGCTGCTGGTGCGCGACGACAAGCTCAATGCCGGTGAAGCCGCGACCCGTACGCTGGAGCTGATCGAGAAGGACAAGGTTCACGCCGTGGTCGGCGCGCTCTCCAGCGCTGTGCAGCTGGCGGTCAACGAGGTCACCCGCGCCCGCGGCGTGATCTACGTTTCGATCAGCCAGTCCGACACCATCAACGAGGCCAAGGATTTCAGTAAATTCACCTTCCATGAGGCGCTGAACCCGCACATGACCACCGCCGCCGTGGCACGGCAGACCCTGAAGAAGGGCATGAAGGTTGCCCATCTCGTCGCCGATTATGCCTACGGCCACGAGATGCTGCGCGGCTTCAAGCGCGCGCAGGCAGCGATCGGCGCGGACAATGTCGGCGAAATCCTGCATCCGTTTGGCGCTGCCGACTATTCCACCTTCATGCCGCGCCTGATGTCGATGCGGCCGGACGTGCTCTGCATCTCCAATTTCGGCCGCGACCAGGCCAATGCGATCAAGCAAGCGGTGGACTTCGGCGTCAAGCAGCAGATGAAGATCGTCGTGCCGGTGATCCTGCACAACCAGCGGCTCGCGGTCGGTCCCGACGTGTTCGAGGGCGTGGTCGGCGGCGCCAACTATTACTGGGGCCTGGAGACGCAGAGCAAGTCCGCCGCCGCTTTCAACAGCGCCTTCAAGGCAGCCAATGGCGGCGCGATCCCGACCGATTACGGCGCCTACGGCTATTCCGGCGTCGGATCGCTTTTGCAGGCCATGCAAACCGCGGGTGGCACTGATACGGACAAGGTGGTCGATGCCCTGGAGAAGCTGCAATACGACCTGACCAAGGGTCCGCAGCATTACCGCAAATGCGACCACCAGTCGGTGCAGCCAGTCCTGGTGCTGGAGTCCAAGAAGAAGTCCGCCATGGCCAACGACAACGATCTGTTCGCCATTCTCGCCAACGACACGGGTTCCGACGACATGCTGCGCAGTTGCAGCGAGCTGGGCCACGCGACCTGAAGCCTGGGCAATGGACCTGTCGCTGATCATCATGCAGCTTCTTTCCGGGATCGCCCTTGGGGCGGTCCTGGTGATCACTGCGCTTGGACTGACGATCGTGTTCGGCATGCTCGGGGTGGTCAATTTCGCCCATGGCGCGCTGTTCATGATCGGGGCCTATGCGGGGCTGTACCTGGCGTCTCTCACCGGAAGCTTCTGGTGGGGATTGCTGCTCGCTCCCATCCTGATCGGCGGCCTCGGCATGCTGATCGAGTTCGTCCTGATCCGCAGACTCTATGGGCGCTCGATCGACGATCCGCTGCTGCTCACTTTCGGCCTCAGCTACATCCTGGTGGAGGGCGTGCGGATCGTGTTCGGCAGCGACGGCATCCCGTTTCCGACCCCGCCGCAGCTGATCGGTGTGCTCGATCTCGGGATCGGATTCTTCCCGCGCTACCGCCTGTTCGTCATTGCGCTGGTGGCGGTGGTGCTCCTGGTGCTCTGGCTGACGCTGGAGAAGACCCGAATCGGCTTGATCGTGCGCGCAGGGGCCCGCGATCCCACCATCATGCAGGTGCTCGGTGTCGACATCGGCCGGGTCTGGCTCGCGATTTTCGGACTCGGCGTTGGGCTGGCCGCGCTCGGGGGCGTGCTCGCGGGTCCCATGCGCAGCGTCAATCCGGAGATGGGATCGCTGGTGCTGGCGGAAGCCTTCGTGGTGACCGTGATCGGCGGCCTCGGGTCGATCGTCGGGGCGGTGATCGCAGGCCTCATGGTCGGCATCTCCATCAGCCTGGTCGCGCTGTTCGCGCCGGAGATGGCGACCATCGTCATGTTCGCGCTGATGGCTGTGGTGCTGCTGATCCGCCCGCAAGGTCTGTTCGGCGTCAGAGGGAGGACGGCGTGACGTCACCATCGGGCGGCGAAGCGGTCGCCAAACCCTCGTCCAGCGGGTTCGGCCGGCTTCTCGACCAACGCGTGTTGCTCTCCATCGCGGTGCTGGCTGTGTTGCCCTGGCTGCTGCCGTCCCAGGCGCTGGCCGTCAATGTCCTGATCTACGGCGTCGTCGTGATGGGCTACAACCTGCTGTTCGGCTATACCGGGCTATTGTCGTTCGGCCAGGCCGCCTTCTTCGGTGCGGGCGCCTACTTCACGGGCATCGCGATCGGCCGTTACGGCGTGCCCTGGTTCGCAGCGGTGCCGATGGCTGTTCTCCTCAGCACCGGCCTCGCCGCCGCGATCGGCATCATCTCGACGCGCACCCGCGGCATCTACTTCTCCATGGTGACGCTTGCGCTGGCTCAGCTCGTTTATTACGTCGCGCTTCAAGCGTCGTCCTTCACCGGCGGCGAGAACGGCCTGCGTGGCTTTACGGTCGATCGCGTCAGCCTGTTCGGCCTCTCCGTCAATTTCCTCGACCCGGTCAACAAATATTATGTGCTGATGGCCTTTGCCGCATTGGCGATGTGGTTCCAGTCGCGCATCCTGAACTCGCCCTTCGGGGCCGTGATCGAGGCAATCCGCGAGAACGAGCAGCGGGCGCGGGCCTGCGGCTATGACGTCGAGCGCAGCAAGCTGATCGTGTTCATGCTGTCGGGCGCGATCTCCTCGCTCGGTGGCTGCATGCTGGCGCTACATCTGTCGATCGTACCGCTCGACATCCTGCACTACCAGACCTCGGGGATGATCGTGATGATGGTGCTGCTCGGCGGCGCGCGCAGCTTCTTCGGGCCGTTCGTCGGCGCGGCGGCGTTCCTGATCCTGGAGGACGTCATCTCGGTCTGGACTCCACACTGGCAGCTCTTCGTCGGCGCGATCTTCGTCCTGTTCGTGCTGTTCCTCCCCAAGGGCATCTGGGGCACGCTGCTCGACACATTGGGTGTCGGAAAGGCGCGGCCATGAGCGGCGAATTGCTTCGTGCCGAGGGGATCGGCAAGCACTTCGGCGGCTTCGTCGCGCTCGAAGGCATCACCGTGTCTTTTGCGGCCGGACAGCTCACCTCGATCATCGGGCCGAACGGCGCCGGTAAGAGCACGTTCTTCAACATCCTCTCCGGCGCGCTGACACCGACGTCAGGCAAGCTGCATTTCAGAGGACGCGAGCTGAACGGTCTGCCGCAGCATCGGTTCGTGCATCAGGGCATCTCGCGCTCGTACCAGATCACAAACATCTTCCCGGACCTGTCCGTGCACGAGAACGTCCGCGTGGCGGCGCAGGCATTGACCGTGAGCTACGACATCTGGCGCAACCGCGCTCGACTAACAGAACTCCATGCTCGCGCCGATGTTGCACTCGACGCAGTCGGGCTGCTGGGCAGGCGCGCCGAATTGGCGAAGTTCCTGTCGCATGGCCAGCAACGCGCGCTGGAGATCGCGATCGCGTTGGTCTCGGAGCCGGAGTTGCTTCTGCTCGACGAGCCGACCGCCGGCATGGGGCCGGAAGAGACAAAGGACATGGTCGCGCTCCTCGAACGGCTCGCCGAGAAGCGCACCGTGCTTCTCGTCGAGCATAAGATGAAGATGGTGCTGGGCCTATCCAAGCGCGTCGTGGTGCTGCATCATGGCCGCCTGCTTGCCGACGGCGCACCCGATGAGATCAGGAGCAATCCGGAGGTACGCCGGGTCTATCTCGGACAGAGTGAAGGTTATGGCTGAGACCGCACTGCTCGAAATCAGGGATCTCCACGCCTGGTATGGGGCGAGCCACGTCCTTCACGGCATTTCCTTGCATGTCCAGCCCGGCGAGGTCGTTGCCCTTGTGGGTCGCAACGGAGCCGGGAAGACCACCACGCTGCGGTCGATGATGGGCCTGATGCCCAAGGCGACAGGTCGCGTGCGCTTTGCGCGCCGGGAGCTTCTGCAGCTGCGCGCCCATCAGCGCTTCCATCTCGGCCTGGCTTACGTTCCCGAGGAGCGCCGCATCGTCCCCGGTCTCTCCGTGCGCGAGAACCTTCGTCTCGGCCTCGTCGCGGCAGGAAGCGACATCGATGAACGCGTGGCGATCGACGAGATCGCCGAGACTTTTCCGCGCCTGAAGGAGCGTCTCGACCAGGAGGGTGTCACGCTGTCGGGCGGCGAGCAGCAGATGCTGGCGATTGCACGCGCCTTGATCGCGAAGCCGAAGATGCTTCTGCTCGACGAGCCATCGGAAGGCATCATGCCTGTCCTGGTCGAGGAGATGGGCGTGCTGTTCCGTCGCCTGCGCGACGAGGGCAAGACGCTGCTCCTGGTCGAGCAGAACGTCGAATGGGCGCTGCGGCTCGCCGACCGTGCCGTGATCATCGATCAGGGTGAAGTCGTGCATCAAAGCAGCGCCGCGGCGCTGCTGGCGGACAAGGACATCCAGGAGCGCTACTGCGCGGTCTGACTTTAGGCCACGACCCTGGCTCCGGCGCCGCTGAGGCGCTGGCGTTCCTTTGCGAGATACTCGTCGATCGCGTCGCCGTGCATGGGCTTTGCGAAGTAGTAACCCTGGATGAAGTCGCATCCCAGCCGGCGCAGGGTATCGAGCTGAGCGCGGGTCTCTACGCCCTCGGCCACGCAGGCGATCTCCATGTCGTCACAGAGGCCCGTGAGAGACTTGATGATCTTGTGGCTCACTGCATTGTCGTTGACGTCGGCGATGAAGCTGCGATCGATCTTGATTTTGTCGAGCGGCAGCCAATGCACGTGGCTCAGCGAGGAATAGCCGGTGCCGAAATCGTCCAGCGAAATGCCGCAGCCCATCGCCTTCAATGCCGCGATCGATTGTTGTGCGCGTCCGAAATCGAAGGTAACGGCGGTCTCGGTGATCTCGAAATCGATCCGGTGCGGCGGCAGCCCGCTCCTCTCGATGATGGTGATCAGCGGCAGGATGCCCTCGGGCGAGCAGACGTCGTGGGCGGACAGGTTGAACGACAGACGGATATGGTCGGGCCAGGTCTTGGCCGTCGCGAGCGCGCGCACCAGCAGCGCCTGCGTCAGCGGCCGGATCAGGCCGATGCGCTCGGCGGCCGGAATGAAGTCGGCCGGCGAAACCAGGCCAAGGCGGGAGCTGCGCCAGCGCGCCAGGACCTCGAAGCCGGCGGTGTGCTCGCTCATGGCGTCCACGATCGGCTGGAACACCAGGTCCATCTCGGTGCTGAAATCGGCGGTGCGCAGCAAATTCTCGATGACGCCGCGGCTGCGGATCTCGGCCTCGAGCTCGCTCGAGAAGATCACGGTGCGGCCGCGCAGATGGCGCTTGGCATGATAGAGGGAATAGTCGGCGCATTCATAGAGCGCTTCCGCCGTCGTTGCCGATTGCGGGAATAGCGCGAAGCCGATCGAGCAGGACAGCCCGGTATGGGCGGTGTCGAGCTGGTAGGGCAGCTTGACCCGGTCACCGATGCGTTCGCCGAGCCGCATCAGATCCGCATCGTCAGGGTCGCCGCACACGACGAGGCCGAACTCGTCGCCGCCGAGCCTGGCGAATTCCACTCGCTGCGGGCCGAAGCCCTCGCAGACCTCGCGGATGCGCCGGCCCGCTTCGATCAGAACGCGGTCGCCGACCGAATGGCCATAATTGTCGTTGATCGGCTTGAAGCCATCGAGGTCGATGATCCCGACCGCGACGCGAACGTTCCTGCGCTCGGCATCGGTGAATGCGCTCGACAGCTCGGCGAAGAAACGGCGGCGGTTCGGCAACTCGGTGAGGGAATCGAGATTGGCGAGGCGGAAGTTCTCGTCCGAGAGGGCTTGGGTGGCCGCCTGCTGCGCCAGCAGCGATTTGCGGCTCGCGACAAGGTCGGCGAAGTCGCGATAGTAGATGAACAGCACCGTGACCATCGCACCGGTGACCAGCAGATTGTTGACGGCCATCGCCTCCAGCGTCGGTTCGCCCGTCGCGAAGTAGAACAGCACGTAGGGCACGTCGACGACCAGCGTCACGATCAGTGCCGCCGAACGCAAATGCATCAGCGAGAAGATGCAGCCGATCACGGTCACCGCCATGTAGAAGGCAACCTGGCTCTTGGCGAAAGCATCGCCGTAGGGATACAGGGCAAACGACCAGAGAGTAAAACCCGCCGCGATCGGCGCTGCAATCCAGTTGGTGAGGCGCAGGTTGCGCAGGATGTCGGCATCGTTGCGGACGACACCGCGCTGGCGCAGCCACCAGAATGTGCGAAAGCCTGTCACCGCGATCAACACGGCCGGCACGATCATACTGAGCGAAGCCGGTGCCAGCGGCACATAGGTATAAGCCACCGCGATCGTGTTGGTGATCAGGATGAAATAGAGCAGTGGGATCTGTTTTGAGAACGCGTCGAATTGCGCCCGCATCAGCTCCGGATTGTCGGCCGGCACGCGAAACAGCTCTACAACGGCAGCTAGATGAGACTTCAAATTGGTGACAGGCATTGCAATATCAGCCCTGAATTCCCTCAAAACGCGGGCGATCTTGCACGGCGGGGGTAAAGGGGGCGTTAGATTGGCGTCCTCGCGAGAGGTTCGACGCGCCGCGGATCTTCTCGATCCGCGCACCGGTGAGACCGCGTTAACGATATCCGGCGGCGGAAGCGCGGTGATTGGCTGAAAGAGCCTGCATAAGTAGCGGCTACGCTCTGCTAACCATATGCGCGGCGCAACGTATTGTCGCACCGACAACGGTGCGAGCCGGCATGGCCGCTTCACCTCTCCCCCGGAGAAGGAGAGGTGAAGATAGCGCGAGACGATCGCTGTTTTCTCGAGCGCCACGTGTCCCGTAATTTCGTGACAGTGCGCGGAATAACCCTCCCTGTCCGATTTGAGCATGGCGGCCATAGCTGCAATGCGGCCGGCTGGGGTTTGACCGCGCGCAGGCGGCTCGTCATACTTTGCGCCAAGGCGAGCCAGAAAGACTCGTCAACACCGGGAGCTCAAATGATCAATTCATTCTCCGTTGTTGCGGGGACGCTGATTTCCCTCATCTCTTCCACATCGATTGCCTTCTCGCAGCCGGCCTGCGTCACCCAGAACATGGTGGTGCCGCCTGGGGCCAACACCGTCGACAAGACGGGCCCGTTCTTTATCGATACGGCGGGTCTCGATTTCAAGACGACACCTCCGACGCGCGATCCCTCCAATCCCAACTATCCGCGTGCCACTGAGCTTCCTGACGGAACGCTGCCGCCACCGGGTGCCGAGGGCAATTTCATCATCGGTCCCACCCACAATCCTGCGCCGGAGACGATCGCGAAGGAGGGCGTGCCGCGTGGGACGACAAAATCCTTCACGCTGTCGTCGAAGGAGAGCACCATCTACAATCCGGGTCTGATCCGCGACGATCTTGCCGGCTGCACCAATTCCTCCATTATGACGACCGTTACGGCGCCGGATGACAAGTCGCACATGATCGTGACCACCAGCCATCCCGGCGTCTGGTCGCGCACCATCGACGTCTATGTGCCGGCGCAATATGTGCGCGGCAGCGAGGCGCCGTTCATCGTGGTCGGCGACGGCGGCTCGAACGCCTACAAGGATCTCGCCGTCACGCTCGACAATCTGATCGCGCAGCGCCGCGTGCCGCCGATGATCGCGATCCAGATCGGCAATGGCGGGCAGGACGCGCAGGGCAGTCAGCGCGGCCGCGAATATGACGCGGTGTCAGGCGCCTACGCGCAGTTCGTCGAGCGTGAAGTGCTGCCGCTGGTCGAAAAGAACGCCGACGTCAAGCTGACCAGAAATCCCGACGGGCGTGCGACCATGGGGCTGAGTTCGAGCGGCGTGGCAGCCTTCACCATGGCGTGGTTCTATCCCGATCTCTATCGCCGCGTGCTGGCGTTCTCGCCGACCATGGTCAACCAGCAATGGCCGCATGACCCGTCGCTACGTGGCGGCGCCTGGGAATATCACAGCGCATGGACGGGGCCGGCCACACCCAACCTCATCTCCAAGGCGGGCGTGCTCACGCCGGCCGAGCCGCCCGGCGTGCCGCTGATCGTCGCTGCGCCGACCAAGCCGATCCGTTTCTGGTTCTTCGGCGGCGACCAGGACCTGTTCTATCCGAACCCCACCATCCCCGACGGCATGCACGACTGGACCCTCTCCAACGCGCTGATGGCCAAGGTGCTGGCCGAGAAGGGCTACCACTATCAGTTTCTGTTCGTGCGCAATGCCAAGCACGTCGACCGCCCCACGATCGCGCAGACGCTTCCGTCGGCGCTGGAGTGGGTCTGGAAGGGCTATCCTATCCCCTGAGCGAAAGTGGCCTAGCGCCCGATCGTCACGCCGGCGGTCGAACGCATGGCGTCCTTGAGGCTCGTCGCGTGCTTGTCGTCGAGGATCTCTCGCGTCAGCACGGTGGCTTGGCCGGGCGTGTTGAGGATCGTCTCTCCGCGCGAAGAGGAGAGGCGGTCGGCTTTGTAGGGTGAGGCCTGATCGGTAGCCGGCGCATGGTGCGGCCGTTTACTGGATGCGGCAAAGGCTCCTTGCGAGACGCAGAGGGCGGCAATCACGACCAGTCGCAATGATTTTACGGGCATGCGATCTCCCAAATTCAGGGCGTGAGCCTAGCATATGGGCTGGTCGTCGCAGGGAAAAAAAGGGTCAGGCGAGAGCGGCCTGGCGTTCCCGCATTGGTTCGCGGACCCGGTCGGGTTTCCCGGGCTCGGCCAGCCGCGTAAAACTGCGCTGGCTTGCATGCGCGGGTGCTTCGACAATCACGCCCTCGCAGACGATCTGTCCGCCGAGCATCCGGAATTCCAGCTTGTCGTAGCGCGGCATCGTCTCGCCGAGCCCGGGCGGCAACAGCCCGACGCTTCCCTGGATGTTCAGCGTGGCATCACCGGCGCCGTAGAGGCGGGGATTCCACATCCTGATCCCGGTCTCCGCCCAGCGCTGCCGGATCAGCGCGGCGCGGTCGGCGGGTTCTGCGGCTTTCGCGCGAGCTTTCGGTGCACTCGGGATGTCCGGAGCCGGAGACACGAGGGCCGGCTCCGGCGCAACATCCGTGACGACGCTGGGCGTGTCGGCGAGGACGTCCGCGCCGCTGGGGGACGGATCGCTGTCGATGCTGTCTTCAGGGACATGCTCCGGCGAGATGCCGCGATCGGCGAACGCGACACACGTGTCGTCGAGAGTTGAGCAAGTATCCACGTCGATGGCAGAGGAATGCTCCTCGTTGACAGCGAGAGCGGGGGCATCGACCGGGACGACCTCCAACTCGACCTCGGCAGACGAGGCCTTCTCCACGACAACAGGCTCAAGGTCGGCCGCGAGTTCGGGAGATGGATCGCTGTTGATGATGAGTACGGGGACGTCGACCGGCTCGCGCACGACGTCGATGGTCGCGACCGACGCTTCCTCCACAACGACGGGCTCGACGTCCGCCCCCGTCTCCCGGGATGGTTCGTCGCTGCCGGTGACATCGGCTGGCGCTTCCGACGGGCTCTCCGCGATAATAAGGCTGGCGGTGTCGTCTTCGGCGGCTGAAGCCGCGACCGCCGCGTCGGAGTTCAAGGTATCCGCGCCAATGGTAGTGTCGATAGCCGGGGCGGCTTGTGCAATTTCGGCAACAATGGCGGGTGAGGCGTCTACGGCATCAGGCGCGACGTCGATGCTGCCGCCATGCGGCGCGGGGCGAAGCCGGGTGAACGCCCATTTCACCGCGGGGATGCGGCGCAGCAACGATATCAGTCTCGAAAGCACAGGGAGTTGTCCAAGAGGTACTCGGCTTGAGGCCATCGCTGATTCGCCAGCAATGTAAAAATCCCCGGCTGTCACACTGATGTCAATGTGGGTGGGACCAATTGCAGAACATCCGCGCTTTCAGAGCGCGCGGCTGCGATTTTGCCGGCGTGACTGTAAGCAAGGTGCGGCCCCGCCAATACGCTTCGTTCGACACCAACACCTCCGCACATGACGTCGACAAGCTTTGACGGCACGTACGTAGGCTTCTGGAGAGGGGACGATCGCCCCCTCTCCAGGATTTTCAATCGATACCGGCCTACTTTCCGGCGCCGGAGCCGGAGCCGGAGCCTGCGCCGCCGCCGGCCTGGCTACCCATGTTGTTCGTGTTGGTGCCACCGGCCGACGGAGTCTGCTTGCCCTTGCTGTCGGCGGCCTCGTTCTGCATGTTCGACGACGTGCCGGTCGTCATGCCCTTGGTCGCGGGGCCCCGCGACGAGGGGCCAACGTCGCCCTGGCCGGATGCGCCGGGGGCGGGTTGTGTCTGCGCGGTGGCGCCGCCGGTCGCCAGCGCCATGATGCACGCGGATGCCAAAATGAGCTTCTTCATCTGGTTTCCTCCTGGGTTGACTTGGGCACAACTTACGCGCGGAGCGGACGTTCCTCACCGGGGAGCGCCGCGAGTCATGACCAGGCGCGTTGCGGCGCTTGTCAGGGTTCCCTGTACGGCTCTATCGACGGTAGAGTTTGGAACATCCGGCATCTGGTGTAAGGACGAGGCATGAAAAGGATACTGACTCTCGGAGCGGTTCTGCTCTGGTCCACGATCGCAATCGCGCAGGAGCGCGCCATCACCGTGGCCTCGACGACGTCGACGGAACAGTCGGGGCTGTTCGGTTACTTGCTGCCGCTGTTCTCGAAGGCCGCAGGCATCGATGTGAAGGTCGTGGCCGTCGGCACGGGCCAGGCGCTCGACATCGGACGGCGCGGCGATGCAGACGTCGTGTTCGTCCATGACAGGCCTGCCGAAGACAAGTTCATATCCGAAGGGGAGGGCGTGAAGCGCTTCGACGTCATGTACAACGACTTCGTCATTGTCGGGCCGAAGAGCGATCCCGCGAAGATCGCCGGCGGCAAGGACGTGGCCGAGGCACTGCGCAAGATCGCCGCCGCGAAGGCGCCGTTCATTTCGCGCGGCGACAAGTCCGGCACGCACGCGGCCGAGCTGCGGCTGTGGAAGGAGGCCGGCATCGACCTCGGTGCCGGCAAAGACGGCTGGTATCGCGAGATCGGCCAGGGCATGGGCCCGGCGCTGAACATGGCCTCGTCGTCGAATGCCTATCTGCTGTCGGACCGCGGTACCTGGTTGTCGTTCAAGAACCGCGGCGACCTTGCCGTCCTGACCGAAGGCGACAAGCGGCTGTTCAACCAGTACGGCGTCATGCTGGTGAATCCAGCCAAGCATGCGAACGTGAAGGCGCGGGACGGGCAGGCCTTCATCGACTGGCTGATCTCTTCAAAGGGGCAGGAGGCCATTGCCGGCTATAAGGTCGGCGGCGAGCAGCTATTTTTCCCCAACGCGTCCCACTAGAAGGAAGGCGACGGTCGACACTGCGACGCTGAGTGCGAGCAAGATCAGCCCGAGCCCGAGCGCCAGCGGCAGGTCGCCCTTGCTGGTCTCCAACGCGATCGCCGTCGTCATCGTGCGCGTGAAACCGCGGATGTTGCCACCAACGATGAGGATGGCGCCAACCTCGGCAATCGCGCGCCCGAAGGCCGCGAGAAAAGCCGTCAGCAGCGAGGTCCGGCCCAGCGCGAACAGCAAGCCGATCCTGCGCAGCGTTGACAGCCCGTCGATCCGCGCCAGGTCGCCATACTCCGCCCACAGCAGGCTCGCCGGCCGGTGCACCAGTGCGACCACGATCGGTGTGGCGAGCAGCGCCTGCGCGATCACCATGGCCGTCGGCGTGAACAACAGGCCGGCCGCCCCGAACGGGCCGGACCGCGACAGGAGAAGATAAAGGGCGAGCCCCACCACGACCGGCGGAAGACCAAGCAAGGCATTGGTCAGGACGATGATGACCTGCCGCCCGCGGAACCGGGTGATCGCAAGCAGCGCCCCCAACGGCGCCCCGATCAGAAGCGCGACGATGCTGGCCGTCAGGCTGACACGCACCGACAGTCCGACGATGCCCAGAAGCTCTGCGTCGGCCTCGCCGATCAGCGTGAATGCGGCGCCGACGGATCGCGCGAAGTCGTTCATCCGTGCCTAAGCTTCGGCGCCCGCCACGATGTCTCGGGTGCGTCGATTCCGGGACTGCGGAGGTGTTTCACGTATATTTCCCCGAGGGCATCGTCGTGCAAGTCGGCGGCGGAGCGGTTTGGTAACCCGAATTTGACTGGAAATCAAAGCCTCGCGCGGCATGGCACGAGGTGGCGTTCGGCCCCATCGTTTGACGTTGGCCGATGCAGGGACCGTCGGGGCTCAGATCAAGCCGCGCAGCACTTCAACAAGCCGGGCACACTCGGCCTCCGTTCCGACCGTGATGCGCAGGAAGTCCTCGATGCGCGGCTTTCCGAAATGCCGCACCAGAACGCCACGCTGGCGAAGCGCTGCCGCGAGATCGGCTCCGCTCCGGTTTCGATGGCGCGCGAAGACGAAGTTGGCGAGCGACGGCAACACCTCGAAGCCGAGTTGTCTGAGGTCACGGGCCAGGGTTTCGCGGCTTGCGATGATACGGGTACGAGTCTCTCTGAACCAGCCGTCGTCCTCGATCGCGGCAACGGCGCCGGCGATCGCGAGGCAATCGACGGGATAGGAGTTGAAGCTGTCCTTCACCCGTTCCAGCGCTTCGATCAGCGGTCGTTGGCCGATGGCAAAACCAACCCGCAGGCCAGCGAGCGAGCGCGATTTCGAGAAGGTCTGGATGACCAGCAGATTGTCGTGGCGTGCAACCAGTGGCACGGCGCTCTCGGCGCCGAAATCGACATAGGCCTCGTCCACCACCACCAGCCGGTCCGGTTGTTCGGCCAGCAGCGATGCGATTGCGTCGCGCTGAAGCGCGATGCCGGTAGGAGCGTTCGGATTACAGAGGAGGGTGACGCTCGATGGTCGCCTGTAGTCGGAGATATCGATCCTCATCGCAGCATCGAGCGGCACCTCGTCATGCGCTATGCCATAGAGGCCGCAATAGACCGGGTAGAAGCTGTAGGTGACGTCGGGGAATAGAAGCGGCATGTCGTGCTTCAGAAGAGCCTGGAAGGTGTGGGCCAGAACCTCGTCGGAGCCGTTGCCGACGAACACTTGCTCGGGCGCCACATCGCAATGGGCCGCGATCGCCTCGCGCAGGCGCGTTGCGCGCGGATCGGGATAAAGGCGCAGCCGCTCCGCGGCCGATGCGATCGCCGCCAGCACGCGCGGCGAGGGCGGGTAGGGGTTCTCATTGGTATTGAGCTTGACGATGCCGTCCTGCTTCGGCTGCTCCCCGGGAACGTAGGGCGAAAGCGTGTGGACGACCGGACTCCAGAAACGGCTCATGATCTCCAATCCGAATTTGATCGGGCACAGTAGGGTATGCGGGAGCTCGGCGGAAGTGCACCTGCGTTCAGCATTCCGGGCAAATCCGCACGAGGCTTACTGCCGGGGACGTTCCCGCAAGCGCGACCCCTATGCTAGGGTCGTCGCACCACCGCCCAGAATGAAAACAAGAACGAAGGCTGGCGCGCCCCAAGGCGCTGAACGGCCAAAAAGAGAGGAACACATGCCGGGTGCAGCCCTTCCCACCGCTCCTTCGATTCCGACCGCGCCCGTGACGTCAGCCGTTCTCGACCGCTTGCGGACCATCGTCGGCGACAAAGGCCTGATCCTGGATGAGCAAGACAAACAACCCTTCGTGACCGACTGGCGCGGCGAACTGGCGGGGCAGGCCGCGGCGGTCGTGCGTCCGGCCAGCACCGCGGAAGTCTCCGCTGTCGTCAAGCTCTGCTACAACAACGGCATTGCCATCGTTCCGCAAGGTGGCAACACCGGCCTGATGGGCGGTGCCACGCCGTGGCCCATGCACCGCGGCATCGTGCTGTCGCTCGGTCGCATGAACCAGGTGCTGGATGTCGATCCGGTCGGCTACACCATGACCGTGGAGGCAGGCTGCATCCTCGAGACGCTTCAGGACACAGCTGCGCGCCACGATCGCCTCTTTCCGCTCAGCCTGGGTGCTCAGGGCTCGTGCATGATCGGAGGCAATCTGTCCACCAATGCCGGCGGCGTGCAGGTGCTGCGTTATGGCAATGCGCGAAATCTGGTGTTGGGTCTCGAAGTCGTGCTGGCTAACGGCGATGTCTGGGACGGCCTGCGCGCACTCAAGAAGGACAACACCGGCTATGATCTCAAGCATCTGTTCATGGGCGCCGAAGGGACGCTCGGCATCATCACCAAGGCGGTGCTGAAACTCTGGCCGGCGCCGAAAGACGTGTGCACGGCGTGGCTCGCGATTCGCGATCCCAAGGCCGCCATCGACCTGCTGTCGCAGGCGCATGCCGCTTCCGATGACAATGTCGGCTCCTGTGAGCTCATCAGCCGTGCGTGCACCGACATGGTGCTGCGCCACATTCCCGGCACCCAGGATCCTCTCAAGGCTCAGACCGAATGGTATCTCCTTCTCGAATGGTCGTCGGCCCGGCCACGGCAGGACGGCGGCACGGGCATGTCGGACAGGATGGAGCAGTTCCTGGCCGACCAACTCGAGGCGGGCCGGGTGCTGGATGCGGTGATCGCGCAAACCGAAGCGCAGTCGCGCAACATGTGGCGGATTCGCGAGGCTGTCGCCGAGGCATCGCGCACCGAAGGTCCGGGCTTGAGCTACGACGTGTCGGTCGCGGTCTCCAGGATTCCCGAGTTTATCGACAGCGGTCTCGAGGCCGTGCTCGCAATCTTGCCCGCGATCCGCCCCTATCCGCTCGGCCACATCGGAGACGGCAACGTACACTTCTCCTTCATGGGCCCGAAGGGCATGGACCGCGATACGCTCTCCCAGTATTCCGCGGCGATCACACGGGCCGTCAACGACCTCATCACCTCGATGGGCGGCTCGATCTCGGCGGAACATGGCATCGGCATCGAGAAGCTCGACGAGCTCCAGCACTATCGCTCCCGGACCGAGCTCGACATCATGCGCACGATCAAGCGGGCGCTCGATCCCAAGAACATCATGAATCCGGGCAAGGTGCTTCGTCTCGGTTAAGCCGTTACCGCCGCGAGCCCGGCTCCCGGGGCAAGGGATGCCGCAGATAGGCCGGGCCAAACGGGCCGGGGCGCGAAATCATGCCGTTTCGCGACCGGAAGGCGGCTTTATTCCCGCCTTGGATGCTTTAAGGAAGGACAGGATCGGGTCGCACCCGGCCGGGGGCGGTGTTAGACCCTGATCCAGGAACAATGGGACGGGGCCGGTATGGCACGTCCGCAAGGATGAAGGATTTGAGGCAATGATCCAAACCGTTGGCATCATCGGGGCAGGGACAATGGGCAACGGCATCGCGCAGATTTGTGCCGCGGCCGGGCTTTCGGTCGTGATGGTCGATATTTCCGATGCGGCGGTGAACCGCGGCATTTCGACGGTCGGCGGCAGCCTCGAGCGTCTGGTCAAAAAGGAGAAGATGTCGGCGGGCGATCGCGACGCCACGCTCAAGCGCATCACCGGCACCACCGACCGCGCCAAGCTCGTCGACTGTGACCTCGTCATCGAGGCCGCGACCGAGAACGAGGAACTCAAGGTCAAGATCCTGAAGGATCTCTGTGCGACGCTGTCGCCGCGCACGCTGCTCGCCACGAACACCTCGTCGATCTCGATCACGAAGCTCGCCGCGGCGACCGACCGCCCCGACCGCTTCATCGGCATGCACTTCTTCAATCCGGTTCCGGTGATGGCGCTGCTGGAGCTGATCCGCGGCCTGCAGACCTCCGACGACACCCACGCCAAGTCGCTCGATTTCGCCAAGCGCGTCGGCAAGGTGGCGATCACGGCCAAGAACAGCCCCGGCTTCGCCGTCAACCGCATCCTGTGCCCGATGATCAACGAGGCGATCTTCGCGCTTCAGGAAGGGATTGCGACGGCGGAAGAGATCGATGCCGGCATGAAGCTCGGCTGCAACCATCCGATCGGGCCGCTGGCGCTCGCCGATCTCGTCGGGCTCGACACCATGTTGTCGGTGATGGAGGTCTTTTACAAAGGCTTCAACGACCCCAAATACCGTCCAGCCCCCTTGCTCAGGGAAATGGTCGACGCCGGCCATCTCGGCCGCAAGACGGGGCAGGGCTTTTACACCTACAGCGCCTGACAATGGCGCGGGCGGCGGGCCTTGAGTGCTCGCCGCCAGACCCCGCGATTTGCGCTGCGACAAAGACGCCGCGCGCAATCGGCCTGACAATGTCGAACGGGCGGCCTGCGGGAACAACGGAACGGATAACAAGGGACATGTCGGATCGACTGAAGGCCGAGCGCGAGGCTGCGACCGCGCGGCGGAATTTGCTGACCCAGGATGCAATCGAGCGCACGGGGATCACCGAAGAGATGATCGGGGAACTCGTCACCCGCTTTTACGGGCGCGTGCGCGAGGATGAGCTGTTGGGGCCGGTGTTCGCGGTCGTGCAGAATTGGGACGAGCATCTGGCCAAGCTCCGGGATTTCTGGTCGTCGGTCGTGCTGATGAGCGGCCGCTACCATGGTTCGCCCATGCGGGCGCATATGCCGTTGAGCCTCGTTGGGGATCATTTCGACCGCTGGCTCGATCTGTTCGAACAGACCGCGCGCGAGGTCTGCCCGTCGCAGGCAGCCGCCCTGTTCATCGACAAGGCGCGCCGCATCGCCGACAGCTTCGAGATGGCGTCGGCGACCTTGGCCGGGCGCATCGCTTCGCCGCGTCACGTGCTCCGCTCCTAGAATACAGAATGCCTGCCTGAGAAATGCGCAAGCCGCACTGATCTCGCTACGATCGCGCCGAGCGTCGGCGCATTGCACCAATACCGACAGCATTGACCTGATCTGCAAAATCATCATGCCGGTCGCGTAGCGTGATGTTGCAATTCAAAATATGCGCGCAAATGCGCGTGTTCGCGTTCAATCAGTGCGAGCAAAGCTGTATTGATGCACTGCGGGAAAAAATCTCTGCCTTTTTTTCGGCAGAGTTCCAGCGCCTGCTTGCACGCATGTCGCGTGCATCGTTCAACACATCCTCTTCACCCTCCGACAACACTGCGGAATCCGAAGCTGACGCTTGCAGGGAGCAAACTCGGCGGACGCTCCTGATGAGTGCGCTGGCCACCACGGCGTGTCTCGCCTGTTCCACGCAGGTCCACGCGGGCGAGGATGCGCCCGGCTCCGACGAGCGGCCTCAGAAAGGCGATCTGCTCGTATTCTCCGAAGGCGACCAGGAGGGGAAGCCCGTCACCGCGGCCGCTCTGTCGGCCGGCGGACCGCCGGTGCATGCCTGGCCGAAAGATCCGAAGACATCGGTCGTGCGCAGCGCCTCGCGCCTCAACGAGATCCTGATCATCCGGCTCGACCCCGCCGAGCTCGACGAGCAGACGAAAGCGCGCGCCGTCGACGGCATCATCGCCTATTCGGCAATCTGCTCGCATGCCGGCTGTCCCGTCACAGCCTGGGTGAAGAGCGATGTCGGCGACAAGGAAGTGCTCAAATGCATGTGCCACAACTCCGAATACGATCCTCGCGCGGGCGCGCAGGTCGTATTTGGGCCGGCGCCGCGACGGCTCGCTGCGCTGCCGCTGACGCTGGCTGACGGCTCGCTCAGCGTCGCCGGAAACTTCATCGGAAAGGTAGGTGGCGCGCAGCCGGGATGATGGGCGTGCGGGTTGTGCCCGCGTCACGAGAGACCGCATCCGCCGATGGGCGGACGACGGGACGAACGACAAGAATTCAAACAAGAATTCAAACGGATGAAAAAGGGGAACGCCATGACCAGGAAGCAGTGGTTACTGTCCGGCTTCGTCGCCTTCACATGTCTTGCATCGACTCTTGCCTCGACCGCCGCCGTATCAGGCCCGATCGAGAATTATTCTCCGGTCACCGCGCAGCGATTGGAAAATCCGGAGCCCGCCAATTGGATGCTTTACCGGCGGACCTATGACGGGCAGGGCTACAGCCCGCTCGACCAGATCAACGCCTCCAACGTGAAGAACCTGACGCCGGTCTGGACCTTCGCGACCGGCGTGGTCGAAGGTCACGAAGCGCCGCCGATCGTCAACAACGGCGTGATGTTCGTGGCGACCCCGATGGGGCAGGTGATCGCGCTGAACGCCAAGACCGGCGACGAATATTGGCGCTACAAGCGGCAGCTCCCCGACGATCTGTTCCAGTTGCATCCGACCAGCCGCGGCGTCGGCCTGTGGGAGGACAAGCTCTATCTCGCCACCACCGACGACCATGTCGTCGCGCTCGACGCCAAGACCGGCAAGGTGGTGTGGGACACCAAGGTGCAGGACTACAAGAAGGGCCAGTACATGACCCTGATGCCGCTGATCATCGACGGCAAGGTCATCGTTGGCGGCTCCGGCGGCGAGTTCGGCGTGCGCGGCTATGTCGCCGCCTATGATGCCAAGGACGGCAAGGAGCTGTGGCGGACCTATACCATTCCGGGCGAAGGCGAGCCCGGCCACGATACCTGGCAGGGCGACGACTGGAAGAACGGCGGCGGCTCGGCCTGGATGACCGGCAATTACGACAAGGAGACCAAGACGATTTATTGGGGGGTCGGCAACGCAGCGCCGTGGCCCGGCGAGATGCATCCCGGCGATAATCTCTATACCTCCTCGGTGCTCGCGCTCGATCCGAACACCGGCAAGATCAAGACCTATCACCAGTATCACCAGAACGATTCCTGGGACTGGGACGAGGTCGAAGCGCCGATGTTGATCGACCTGCAACGCGACGGTCGCAACATCAAGAGCCTGGTCCATCCGGGACGCGATGCGATCTTCTGGATACTCGAGCGCACGCCGACCAAGATCAACTACGTTGCCGGCTGGCCGTTCGTCTCCACCGACGTCTGGAAGGGCATCGACGCCGAGAGCGGCAGGCCGATCGTCGATCCCGCGCACAAGCCGATGGTCGGCAAGCGCGTGGAATTCTGTCCGTCGCTGTGGGGCGGCAAGGATTGGCCGTCGGCGGCCTACAGCCAGAAGACCGGCCTCGTCTACGTGCCCGCCAACGAGAATTTCTGCGGCGGGTTCACCGGCGAGAAGGTTCCGCTCAAGCCCGGCGAGCTCTGGCTCGGCACCAAGCCGGAGGACATTGGCCTGAAGACGAAGCCGGGTGCCGATCATTTCGGCGAGCTCCAGGCCTGGGATCCCGTCACGGGCAAGAAGATGTGGCAACACAACTTCCCCAAGTCGCAGCTGTTCGGCTCAGTGACGGCGACCGCGGGCGATCTCGTCTTCGTGGGCGGCACCAACGACCGCAACTTCCGCGCCTTCAACGCCAAGAGTGGCGAACTGCTGTGGGAGCAGAAGACCAACTCCGGCATCATGGGTATGCCGGTGTCCTATGAGATCGACGGTACGCAATACATCGCGATTCAATCGGGATGGGGCGTGGATGCGCAGCGCATCCAGGATGCACTCGTGACCAACAATATCGGGATCGAAGCTAACGTGCCGCAGGGCGGCGTGATCTGGGTGTTCGCGCTGAAGAAGTAGGCTCCGCTGGCGGATCGAAAGAAGCGGAGTGTCAGGGGGCAAATGCGGCGGACGGCAACGTCCGCCGCATTTTGCGTGCGTGACGGGATTGTTGCCCACGCCACGAAAGTCGTCATGCCCGGGCTTGTCCCGGGCATCCACGGTCTTTGTGTCATAGCAACGCTCCTAGACGGCCGGGACAAGCCCGGCCACGACGATGCGCTCGCACGCAACGCGAGATCGCTATTTCCCCTCGCGCTCGACCTTGTCCTTTTCCTTCTGGTTCATCTCGCGAACCTTGGGATCGGGATTGTGCTGCCCGGTGGTCTGGGTGGTGGAAGGGGGCGGGGCATTGGCGTTGGGCAGGGAGTTCTGGTCCGGCGTGCTGGGGCGCGTCGCCGTGGTCGGCGGCGTGGTGTTGCTCTGGGCGTATGCGCCAGTGGCCGTCAAAAGAAAGGCGCCCGACAGCAACGAGACTGCGAGCGCCCTTGAGATGTTGGTCATCGATCTGCTCCTGTCAGATCGATGCAAACGGCGCGAGGCCGCCTTGTGTTCCCGCCTTTATGCTTCCAATTGCTTGCCAAGCGGCAGGCTGCGGATGCGTTTTCCGGTCGCGGCGAAGATGGCGTTCATCAGCGCCGGCGCGAATGGCGGGACACCGGGCTCGCCCACGCCGCTCGGCGGCGTGTCGGGTCCGGGCGGCACGATGTAGACGTTGGTCACCACAGGAGATTCATCCATCCTGAGCACCTGGAAGTCGTCGAAGTTCTTCTGCTGCACCTTGCCGTCCTTGAAGGTGATCTCGCCGTATTTGGCGAGGCTCAGGCCCATGATTGCAGCACCCTCGATTTGCGAGGCGATGCGCTCGGGGTTGACATAAGTGCCGCAGTCGATGGCGGTGTCCACCCGCGGCACCGTCAGCTTGCCCTTGTCGTCGACGGCCACCTCGACGATGGTCGCGATATAGCTGACGAAGCTGCGGTGCACGGCGATGCCGAGGCCATGGCCCTTCGGCACCTGACGGCCCCATTCGCCCTTCTCGGCGACCAGCTCGACCACCTTGCGCAGGCGCGCGGTGTCGATCGGATAGCTGTCCAAGGGCTCGCCGTAGTTCCACATGTCCTTCACAGCAGGCTTGACGATGCGCGGGCTGCCGATCAGCGCGAGCAGCGTCTCCTTCTGGTCGCGGCCGGTCGCATGGGCGATCTCGCCCACCATCGACTGCACCGCGAAGGCGCGCGGGATGTTCGAGACCGAGCGGAACCAGCCGATGCGGGTGAACGCCGCGGCCTCCGGGTTCTCGCAGGAGATGTTGGCGATCTCGAACGGCATGTCGACCAAGCCCATGCCGAGTTCGAAGGGGGCCTCGTTCTTGGCACCCGCGGCGAACGTCGAAGCGATGGTCGGGGCGACGCTGCGGTGGCGCCAGGCGATCACCTTGCCACTCTTGTCGAGCCCCGCCTCGATCCGTTCCACGGAGACCGTGTGCAGGAAATCGTGGCGGACGTCGTCCTCGCGCGTCCACTGCACCTTGACAGGTACGCCGAGCTCCTTCGACAGCAGCGCGGCCTCCAGCGCAAAGTCGCATTTCGACTTGCGGCCGAAGCCGCCGCCGAGCAGCGTGACGTTGACGGTGACATTGCCCTCGGGAATGCCGAGCGTCTTCGCGACGTCCTCGCGCGTACCGCCCGGGCTCTGCACCGGCGCCCATATCTCCGCCTTGTCACCCTTGACGTCGGCGACCGCCACCGGCGGCTCCATGCTGACATGGGCGAGATGCGGCAGATAATATTCGCCGACGACGACCTTGTCGGCGCCCTTCAGAGCAGCCTCGGCGTCGCCTTCCTGGCGCACAACAAGGCCCGGCTTGCGTGAGGCCTCCTCGAGCTCCTTGCGGTAGGCGACGGAGTCGTATTTGCCGTTGGCGCCGTCGTCCCAGGTCAGCTTCAGCGCGTCGCGGCCCTTGATCGCCGCGCCGGTGTTGCGCGCGATCACGGCAACGCCGCCGAGCGGTTGGAATTTCGACGGCCACGGCCAGCCGCGCACCTGCATCACCTTCTCGACGCCGGGGACCTTCAACGCCGCGTCCGGATCGAACTTGACCAGCTTGCCGCCTGTTACCGGCGGGCGCGCGATCACAGCATACTTCATGCCAGGCAGCCGCACGTCGGCACCGTAACGCGCCTTGCCGGTGGTGATGTCGTGGAGATCGACGATGCCGATCTGGCCCTTGCCGAGATAGCGGAAGTCCTTGGGGTCCTTCAGCTTGAGCCCTTCGATGCTCGGCACCGATTCCTTGGCGGCGTCGGCTGCGAGTTCGCCGAAACCGAGCTTGCGGCTCGTCGCGCTGTGGACGACTTCGTGATTGACGGCCTTGACCTCGGTGGCCGGCACACCCCAGCGTTTCGCGGCGGCTTGCTCGAGCATGGTGCGGGCGGAGGCACCGATCTGGCGCATCGGCATCAAATAATGCCGCGTGCTGCGCGAGCCGTCGGTGTCTTGGTTGCCGAATTTGACCTCGTCGCCATGGGCCTGTTCCACCTTGACCCGGGACCAGTCGGCTTCCATCTCCTCGGCCACGATCAGCGGCAGGCTGGTGCGCACGCCGGTGCCCATCTCGGCGCGGTGGGCGAGGATGGTGACAGTGCCGTCGGGTGCGACCGCGACGAACACGCGCGGATCGACCACGACGCCGTGCGGCATCTTGCCGGCGCCGGTCTCGTAGGCGAACGCCTGGCGTGACATCACGGGCGCCGCGAGCACGAAGCCGCCGGTGATGCCGAGCCCCTTCAAGATGCTGCGGCGCGAAACCTTCTCGACCTTGATGTTCTTCTCGAAGCCACGCAGCTTCTTGGGGTTGTCGATGAAATTCATGTCACACTCCCGTCGATGCGAGATGGACCGCATTCTCGATGCGCTGGTAGCAGCCGCAGCGGCAGATGTTGCCGGACATCGCTTCGCGGATCTGGTCGTGCGACGGCTTTGGATTGTCCATCAGCAGCGCAGCCGCCTGCATGATCTGGCCTGCCTGGCAGAAGCCGCATTGGGGAACGTTGACCTGGCGCCAGGCCTTCTGCACCGGGTGATCGCCGTTCGGATGCAGTCCTTCGATCGTCGTGACCTCGCGGCCGGCGACGTCGTTGATCGACGTGATGCAGGCGCGCACGGCTTCCTTGTCGACGATGACGGTGCAGGCGCCGCACAGGGCCTGGCCACAGCCGAACTTGGTGCCGGTCAGCCCGGCCTCGTCGCGCAGGAACCAGAGTAGCGGGAGATCCGGGTCGCCGTCCCAGCTCTGTTCCTGGCCATTGATCTTCACCTTGATCATGATCGTCCCTCGCTCTTCATAAGCTTGCTGATTTCAGATTTTCCAGATGCCGGTCGGTGCAGTGCCCGCTGCGCGGCGTCGCATTCTAGCGGTCATCCCGCGCGGGCAGATCCCGGCAGGAATCAGGAATGCCTATGTCATGTCCGGATGTGTTCGATACCTCCCGTCGTGTTCTTGATTATTGAATTCGCGCGGCATCGTCACGTCGCGATCGTAGCGGGATCGCTTCAGTCTGGCGTTCACAGCCAAGTATTCTTGAGTCAGCTGTTCTCGATGGGAAAAGATTGCAACGAAGGTTTGTCAAAAGCAGGGCGCCGGATCACGCCGCGCGCCTCTCGATACGGGCATAATGAAAAAAGCTTCGTCCGCCAGAAGACCTGTGCGGACGAAGCAGGATGCCTCAGTCGAGGGAGGGAGAAACGCAGGCGCCGCGGACTTCAAGCAGGAAGCCGGCGGCCCTGCGCAGTCATTCAGAGACCAGGACTGAGGGAGCTGACGGCCCTCACACAAGCGCAGTTCAGAAGCGGCGGCATCGCCGCGATGGTCCCGAGGCCGGCTCCGTCCGCGCGCTGGCTGTGGTGGAACCAGCGAACGGGCGGGGCGTGGCAAACGTCAGGCGGCCTTTGCTTAGGCGGCTTTGGCTTTCGCCACGTGCGTCGCGATCGCGTCCATCAGCGCCGGCGACAAGCAGTCATAGGGCTCAAGTCCAAGTTCCTTGAACCGAGCCCGTATTCCGCCCATCTGCTCCGGCTTCACGCCCGATTCGATCACCGACGAGACGAAGGCGGCGAATTGCGGCGCCTGCGAACCCTGCTCCTGGAACAGTTCGGGGTGGATGAAGTCGAGGCCGTAGAACGGGTGGCCCTTGTTCTCGATGCGGCCGTACATGTGCGTGCCGCAGGCCTTGCAGGCGTAGCGCTGGATCACCGCCGATGGATCGACGATCTGGAGCTTGTCGCCGTTCTCGAGCACGGTGACGTTCTGACGCGGTACCACAGCGACGACGGAGAAATTCGCGCCTTGCGGCTTCCAGCACTTGGTACAGCCACAGGCGTGGTTGTGCGCGACGTCGCCCTTGACGGCGACCTTGACCTGATGGTCGCTGCATTTGCAGGCGAGCGTGCCGCCGGCGAAGCTGCCGCTGCCCTGTTTGAGGCCGTTATCGATCGAGGGATGGAGTGCAACAGTCATGGGTCGATCCTCCTTGGGGGTGACGCTTTTCGAGCTAGAACACGACGACTGAACGGATCGATTTGCCCTCATGCATCAGGTCGAAGCCCTTGTTGATGTCTTCGAGCTTGAGCGTGTGGGTAATCATCGGGTCGATCTGGATCTTTCCGTTCATGTACCAGTCGACAATCTTCGGCACGTCGGTGCGGCCCCGCGCGCCGCCGAAGGCGGTGCCGCGCCAGTTTCGCCCGGTGACGAGCTGGAACGGGCGGGTAGCGATCTCCTTGCCGGATTCGGCAACGCCGATGATGATCGAGGTGCCCCAGCCGCGATGGCAGGCTTCGAGCGCCTGGCGCATCACTGTGGTGTTGCCGGTGCAGTCGAAGGTGTAGTCGGCGCCTCCGTCCGTCAGGGTCACGAGATGCGGGACGATGTCGCCGGTGATCTTCTTGGGATTGACGAAATCGGTCATGCCGAACCGGCGTCCCCATTCCTCCTTGGAATCGTTGATGTCGACGCCGATGATCTTGTCCGCGCCAGCCATCTTGGCGCCCTGGATCACGTTCAGGCCGATGCCGCCGAGGCCGAACACGACCACGTTGGAGCCCGGCTCGACCTTGGCGGTGTTGACGACGGCGCCGACGCCGGTGGTGACGCCGCAGCCGATGTAGCAGCTCTTGTCGAACGGCGCGTCCTCGCGGATCTTGGCGACCGCGATCTCCGGCAGCACGGTGAAGTTCGAGAAGGTCGAGCAGCCCATGTAGTGGTAGATCGGCTTGCCCTTGTAGGAGAAGCGGCTGGTGCCGTCGGGCATCACGCCCTTGCCCTGCGTCGCGCGGATCGCGGTGCAGAGATTGGTCTTCTGGCTGAGGCAGCTTTTGCATTGCCGGCATTCCGGCGTGTAGAGCGGGATGACGTGGTCGCCCGGCTTCACCGAGGTCACGCCAGGACCGATCTCGCGGATGATGCCCGCGCCCTCATGGCCCAGGATCGACGGGAAGATTCCCTCGCTGTCGAAGCCGTCGAGCGTGTAGGCGTCGGTATGGCAGATGCCCGTCGCCTTGATCTCGACCAGGACTTCGCCAACCTTCGGTCCTTCCAGATCGACTTCGACGATCTCGAGCGGCTTCTTGGCTTCGAAAGCGACGGCGGCACGTGTCTTCATCTTAAACTCCTCAAATTCCAGCAGGGCGCCAAGAACCAGGTCCTGGTCGGGCTCCGCACGTTCACTTCTTGCCCATGCACGAATCTTCGTTCTTGGTATAGGCGTCGTTCTTGTCCTCGTGCTTGCCGGGTCTTGTGCGGCCCCAGGCCTCGTTGGACCGGGCGCGCAGATAGACGTAGAGATCGTCCATGTAGCAGGCGACGTTCGGGTTATCGCCGAAGGCCGGCATCACGTTGTCTGCGGCAGTCGAGATGTTCTTGCGGCCGGAGGCGACGACGCCGAGAAAATCGGCGTAGCTCATCGTCTTCAGCGAATCCTTCAGCGCCGGGGCGTAGGTCGAGCCCATTCCATCCGGGCCGTGACACACATGGCAGTCCGAGTGATAGCGGCGGTATCCGGAATAGGTGTACCAGTCGACGGATCCGTCAGTGACCTTGTAGGTTGGGTTGCCTTCCTTGTCGGACCATTCGCCGGTTTCGTTCTGCTTGACGGCAGTCGGGTCACCTGAGCCGTCCGCGACGGCAATTCCTCCGGACGCGACCAAGAACATCGCAGCAATGGCAGAGCAGATTTTACGCAAGAGATTTTCCTCGGAAGGCATTCGGTGAGACGAGCCGGCGCGTGGAGTTGATCCACGCGCCGGAGCGATGCTGAGAGGTCTAGTTGGGCAGCGAGAACACGGTCAGCGTACCGCCGAGTGCCGTGTAGTTGCTGAGCGCCGCGTAGCCACCGACTGCGCCGAGACCGGCGGTCGGATCGGTCAGACCTGCCGCCAGACCAATGCCGGCCCAGCCGCCCACGCCGGAGAGCACTGCGACATACTGCTTGCCGCCGTTCTCATAGGTGGTGACGTTGCCGATGATGCCGGAGGGAGTCTTGAACTTGTAGAGCTCCTTGCCGGTCTTGGCGTCGACTGCCTTCAGGTAGCCTTCGAGCGTTCCGTAGAACACCACGTTGCCCGCGGTTGCGAGCGCACCCGACCAGACCGAGAACTGCTCCTTGTTCGACCAGACGATCTTGCCGGTCTTGCCGTCCCAGGCGATGAAGTTACCCATGTGGGTTTCACCCTGCGGCGGATACATCGAGAGCGTCGCACCCACATAGGGCTGGCCCGCGGTGTAGCTCACCTTGAACGGTTCGTAGTCCATGCAGACGTGGTTGGTCGGAACGTAGAACAGCTGCGTGTCCGGCGAGTAGGCTGCCGGCTGCTCGTCCTTGGTGCCGAGCGCGGCCGGGCAGATGCCCTTCACGTTGTGGTCCTCGCCCGCCTTGTCGGTCGAAGCTGCGTCGAGCACCTTCGGGCGGCCGTAGGTCGGCGAGTTCTTGTCCATGTCGACGCCGGAGGTCCAGTTCACCTTCGGATCGTACTTTTCGGCAACCAGGAGTTCACCGGTGGCACGATCGAGCGTGTAGCCGAGGCCGTTACGATCGAAGTGCGTCAGCAGCTTGCGCGGCTGGCCGTTGATGGCCTGGTCCGAGAGGATCATCTCGTTGACGCCGTCATAGTCCCACTCGTCGTGGGGCGTCATCTGATAAACCCACTTGGCCTGGCCGGTGTCAGGGTTGCGAGCCCAGATCGTCATCGACCATTTGTTGTCGCCGGGACGCTGCTTCGGATTCCAGGTCGAGGGATTGCCCGATCCGTAGTAGACGAGGTTCAGCTCGGGGTCGTAGGAGATCCAGCCCCAGGTGGCCCCGCCGCCGATCTTCCACTGATCGCCTTGCCAGGTCTTCAGGCTCGAGTCCTTGCCGACCGGCTTGCCGAGTGCGGTGGTCTTCTCTGCGTCGACCAGGATCTGATCATCCGGCCCTTCAGAGTAGCCGCGCCAAGCCAGCTTGCCGGTCTTGATGTCGTAGGCGGTCATATGGGCCTGAACACCGAACTCGCCGCCGGAGATGCCGATCAGCACCTTGTCCTTGACGACGAGCGGCGCCGAGGTGCCGGTCTCGCCCTTGCCGGGATCGCCATTCTTGACGGTCCATGCAACCTGACCGGTCTTGGCATCGAGCGCGACCAGGGTGGTGTCGGCCTGATGCAGGAAGATCTTGCCGTCGCCGTAAGATACGCCGCGGTTGACTGTGTCGCAGCACATCACGGGGATGACGTTCGGATCCTGCTTCGGCTCGTACTTCCAGACGATCTTGTTCTCGTTCGAAAGGTCAATAGCGTAGACCTTGTTCGGGAATGGCGTGTGGACGTACATCATGTTGCCGATGATCAGCGGGCCGCCTTCATGGCCGCGCAGCACGCCGGTCGAGAAGGTCCAGGCGACCTGGAGCTTGCCGACGTTTTGAGCATTGATCTGGTTGAGCTTGGAATAGCGGGTATTTGCATAATCGCCCGCCGGCATCACCCAGTCTTTCGGGTTCTGCGCCATCTTGTTCAGCTCGTCATTGGCTGACGCGCTGCCTACGGCGAGAGCCGCCGCGGACCCAAGAAAGGTCGCCAGTAGTACCTTGAGCATAGTCATTCCTCCGTTGTCTCGTTTATTTTTCCGAAGCATTGCTCAATCACCGGGCTTCTCGTCCGGTGTCTGCTCGTGCAGGGCGGTCACGTTTGGGACCAGAAACGATGCTGTGGTGCTTTCTCCTCCTGATGAGAGCTACGGGTCCACGTGCAGGAGCGGCCCGTTTTTGTTGTTCCTGATGCATCCGTAGCGACTTCGCCACCGGGAAACTTGCCCAAGAGAGAAGCTGGTTTGCTTGACAGCGCACGGCCGCGAAGATTTTGATTTTGCAGTAGCGAATTCAGCGGCTTCCGCAGCGCTTTGGGACCGCCTTCCACGCTTAGGTTCCCCTTGACGGCGCAGCAACTAAGGCGGAGGATTAACTTTCAAGGGTGGCAATGGAACGATGGCGCTCGTTCCACAAGATCGCTCAAAATCGAGGTAAACGTCACGCAATCACGGTTCAGGGCTCCGGCAGCGCGGCTCGCGATTCGCGTCAAAATCTCCGGATCAAACCAGTGGCTGGATTAATGTCCGACACAATTCACACGCTCTCGACGACGGGAATGACGCCGAAGCGGCAGATCCAGAGCTGGATCGACGGGCTGACCAGCCTGTGTGGGCATTTCGACGTCGATCCGCTGGAAGCGTCTTCGCTCGAAGGCCGCATCGACTACACTAGCGTCTCGCGCCTGAAGCTCTGCCAGATCGAGGTCAGCCAGCATCGCATCGCGCACACGCTGGCGCGCGCCAAGGCCAACGAACATCCGTATATCAAGATCCACTTCCAGACATACGGCGTGTCCTATTTCGAGCAGGAAGGCCGCCACATCGAGCTGAACCCGGGCGACATCATCGCCTATGACGTCTCCTGTCCGCATTCGATCATCAGCCCCGCTTTCACGCGCCACGACGTGGTGATCGTGCCGAAGGCGCTGCTGCGCGACCGCGGATTCCCGTCGCAGCGGATGCCCGCCTGCAAATTGACCTCACGCACGGGGACGGGGCGGATCGCCCACGATTTCGTGCATGCGACCTTCGACGAGGCGGCCAAGCTGTCGGCGAACAGTGCAGTCGGGGTCGCCGATTCGCTGATCGACCTCTTGCTGCTGCCGCTGCGCGAGGCGGACACGATGCTCGATCGCGTCGGGCCAGAAGCGACCTATGTGCGCGCGCAGTTCTTCATCCGTGAGCATTTGCGCGATCCGGATCTGTGCATCGACCAGATATCCAACGAGCTCGGTTGCTCCAAGCGCTATCTGCACATGCTGTTCTCGGAGCGAGGCACAACGGTGAGCGACTACATCTGGCAGGCGCGTCTTCAGAATTGCCGCCAGGAGCTCGAGGCCCACGCCGGCAAGACCATCACCGACGTCGCGTTCTCCTGGGGCTTCTCCAGCTCATCGCATTTCAGCCGGGTGTTCCGGAAATATTTCGGCGTGGTGCCGTCCTCGATCCACAAGGCGCAGCAGGGCGCCGTTGCGGCGGACGAGCATTAGGCAAACGCCAGGTTCGGCGTCGACGACCAGGGTTGACCGTCACACGCCCGCGCTGTCTCTCACGCCGATATGGCGATGTAGGGAATGCTGGTCAGGAGAGCGACGAGCAAGACCGCGTTGCCCAGCATTCCACTCCAATGCAGTCGGCGTAGCCGGCGCGGGGCCTCGGCATCGCCGGCGTCCCTGGCGCTGAGCTGTTCGTCCATCCGTTGCATGAACCCGCGGCGCCCGTAGATCGCCAGGGCTGCAAGGAGGCCAACGCCCATCGCGGCGACCAAACGACCGTCGAGCAGGAAAGCGACCGTCCCAATCAGTCCGGCAACGCGCATCACCAGAAAATGCGCATTGAACATTCCGCGCAAAAGCTGGGCGACGGGCTGGATATCCAGCTTCACCAGCAGGAAGGCCGGAGACGCCAGCGTGAAATAGCCCATCGGAAAGAGCAGGATGATCATGACGGCTACGGCAACGCCATCCGGTGTCATGGGATCGGCCTTTCTTCTCCGCGCCGGTCAAACCTTCCCGCCAGCGTCGCACAATCACAGCGGGAAAATGCGTTTCCGGCACTAGGCTTTGGTCGGATGCTGCGCCGCGAAGGGCGTCTTGCCTCGCGGTTCAGGAGGGCTCGAGGCCGAGCGACCGCGCGCTCTCGATCCAGATCGGCAGCTCGCGCTGATACAGCGCGTTGGTTTCCTTGAAGCCGATCGCGGGTTCGAGCACGAACGTGGTGAGTACCTCCTTCACCTTCGGATCGCTGTTGGCAGCGACGCAAAGCTCCGCCAGGCGGTCGACGACCGGCTGCGGTGTCGCTTTCGGCACGGCCCAGCCCGAGAAGCCGCTGACAGTGAAGAATTTCGACGTCGCGCCCTGCTCGGGGAGCGTCTTGATATCAGGGATCGCGTCGACCTTCTTCGAATGCACCGCGAACACGGTGCCACGGTCACTCTGCAAAACCGATTGCGCTGCCGTGTAGCTGCCCATGGCGACATCGAGCGTACCTTCCAGCATGCCCGTCCACATCGGGGCTTCGCCGCGATAGTGAATCGGCTCGATGGCAAGGCCGTATTGCTTGTTGAGCTCGTGGACCGTCATATGCGGGGCCGAGCCCGCGCTATAGGTGCCGAAGTTGACCTTGCCGCTCTTGCGCGCAAAGGCGACGAAATCCTCCAGTGTCTTGACGCCGGTCTTCGGGTTCGCGACCAGCAACAGGCCGGCGCCCGGAATGACGCTGACGAGCGTCAGATCCTTGTCCATGTCGTAGCCCGGAGTCTTCATCACCACCCGGTTCATGATGTAGGTGGTCGAGATCGAGCACAGGATGGTGTGGCCGTCAGGCTCCGCGCGGGCAACCTCCGCCGTCCCGATCGCGCCGGCGGCACCGGGCTTGTTCTCGACGACGACGGTCTTTCCGACCTGCTTGGAGATGAATTCGCCATAAGCGCGTGCGAGCAGGTCGGTCTGTCCGCCGGCGGGATAGCTGCAAATCATGCGGATCTGCCGCGTTGGCCACGCAGCCTGCGCCGAGGCGCCGCGTGAGACGAAAGGCATCGCGAGTGTGGTGGTGCCGGCGGCGATGAAGTGGCGGCGATCGAGCCTTGTGGACATGATTCTCTCCCGGATTGTCGCCGACGGTACTGCATCGGGTCGCCTCTGCCATGGGTGGCAGGCGAGACAGATTGGCGCATTCGAAGGGCCGCGCTTAGTGCGCCAAGTGTCCATTAGCGCTGAATGATCTTCATCCAGACGTCACCGAGAACCGCAGGCTCCCGCGGCGGCAGATAGGTCAGCCCCGCCTGTGTGCCGAATTCGGCGATCTTGCCCTCGGCAGCAAGCCTGGTCAGCGCCTTGTTGACGGCGTCGATCAGCCCGTGATCGCTGACCAGCCCGACATAGCCGCGGTTGGCCCCGATCGGATAGTAATAGCCGGAGGCCGTGATCGCCGTATCGGGGTGCGCGGCGCGATGGGCGTCGAGGCGGCCGAGGTCGATCAGCGTTGCGTCATAGTCGCCACGGGCAAGTGCGCCCAGGAGATCATCGCGGCCGGGGACGAGATGCGTGATGTCATCGATCAGGCGCCCCTTGTCGAAGGTCATGAGGATCGCATCGCCGAGCGAGCCGCTCTCGATGACGAGGCGCAGACCGGCGAGGTCGCCGATATCGCCGATCTTGCGACCCCGCGCCTTCGGTCCGAGCACGACCGTCATCGGCGAGTAGACATAGGGCTGGCTCGGCGCGAGCACGCCGAGCGCGACGCGGCGGCGCCGGTCGTCGCGCGTGGCGCCGGCAAAATCCGGCAGGCGCGCCGTTTTCATGCCTGGCTTGACGAGGGAGTCGGTCGTCAGCGCATAGCCGCCGACGAGCGAGCAGCGCCCGTCGGACAGCAGCGCATTGGCCTCGAGCTGCGGGCTCGAATCCTCATCCAGCTTGCTCTCGAACCACTGGATCGTCAGCGGCCGTCCGAGCCGGTCGGCGAGCGCCTGCGCCAGCAGCACGTCGAAACCCGAGCCCGGCTTGCCCTTGTGATGCACCGAGAGCGGTGGCCGGTCCTCGTCGAGACAAATCTTGAGCGGGTCGTCGGCCGCGCGTGCAGCCGTAGCCGCCGCCGCGAGGATCGCGGCAATGCCCCGCGCGGCCAGCCAAACCCTCATGGCTTCCTCCGGCTCGAAATGAAGGCCCAGAGATCCCCGATCTCCTCGTCGCTGAGAATGTCGGCCCAGGGCGGCATCTTGTTGTTCTTGCCGTTCTTCACGGTGGTGACGAAGCGCGTCTTGTCGTCGGGGAAGGCGCGCAGGTCCGGCGTGATGGTGCCGGGGTTCATCATGTTGGGGCCGTGGCAGTGCGAGCATTTCTCGGCATAGGTCGACTTGCCGTGGTCGATCTGCGCCTGCACGGGATTGCCGGTTGAGTCATCCGCGGCACGAACGGTCGCCGCAAGCGCGACCGTCAGCACCGCGACGGTGGCGAGGATCGCCACCGTCTTGTGGGATAGCATTCTCAGCATCGTGCCGTGGTTATTGCTTGACCGCAAAAACCCAAAGCGAGCCGCCGGGCGGCACTTTGGCCAGGCGTTCGTCGCCGGAGAACAGCGAGTAGACGCCGCCATAGCCGCTCGTCACCGCGACATACTGCACGCCGTCCTGCTGCCAGGTCACCGGTTGTCCCTCGATGCCCGAGCCGGTCTGGAACTGCCAGAGCTTCTTGCCGGTGTCGGCATCGAAGGCCTCGAACTCGCCGGTCAGCGCGCCCGAGAACACGACGCCGCCCGCGGTCGACAGCACGCCGGAGAAGCGCGGGATGTCGCTTGGTGCTTCCCACTTCGCCTTGCCGGTCATGGGATCGATCGCCTTCAGATGACCGCGCGGGCCGTCACCCCATTCCCAGAGATCGGTGAGGTCCATGCCGAGATACCATTCACCCTGCTTGAAGGTGGCGGGTTCGGTCTTGTACCTGCCACCGAAGGCGAGCGTGTTGGCGTAGGCGAGGCCGGTCTGCGGATTGAACGACATCGGCTCCCAGTTCTTGCCGCCGAGAATAGACGGATAGACTGTCACCTTCTTGCCCTCACGCGCGTCCTTCGACACGTCGGTCTCGATGGGACGTCCGGTCTTCATGTCGATTCCGGTCGCCCAGTTGACCTTTACGTAAGGATTGGCCGCGAGCAGCTTTCCGTTGGTGCGGTCGAGCACGTAGAAGAAGCCGTTGCGGTTGGCGTCCATGAGCACCTTGGTCGGCTTGCCCTCGACGTTCATGTCGGCGAGGACCATCTCGGCCACGCTGTCATAGTCGAACGGATTGTTGGGCGAGAACTGGTAGTGCCACTTGATCTTGCCGGTCTTGGGATCCATCGCCAGCACGGAGCAGGTGTAGAGGTTGTCGCCTGGGCGCACCGCCGAATTGAACGGGCCGGGATTGCCGATGCCCCAATAGACCGTGTTCAGCTCGGGATCATAGGAGCCCGTAATCCAGGTCGAGCCACCGCCGAGCTTCCAGGTATCGCCCTTCCAGGTGTCGCCGCCGGGCTCGTCGGGGGAGGGGATCGAATGGGTGCGCCACAGATGCTTGCCCGTTGCCGGATCCCAGCCGTCGATGAAGCCGCGGGTGCCGAACTCGGCGCCGGAGATGCCGGTGATCACGACGCCGTCGGCGACCAGCGGCGCCACCGTCATCGAATATCCCTCCTTGATATCGGCCGCCTTCTGCCGCCACAGCTCCTTGCCGTCCTTGGCGTCGAGCGCGATCACGTTGGCATCGAGCGTGGTGCGGAACACCTTGCCCTCATAGAGCGCGGCGCCGCGGTTGATGATGCCGCAGCAGACGATGCGCGGCGTTTCGGCAGGATACTCGACCTTGGATTTCCAGATCTGCTTGCCGGTCTTGGCGTCGACCGCCATGGTCGCGTTGTGCGACGTCACGTAGATCACGCCCTGGTACACCAGCGGCTGCGATTCCTCGCTACGATCGTCGTTGAAAGAGTAGTTCCAAACCGGGACAAGGTTCTTGACGCTGTCCTTGTTGATCTGGTTCAGCGTCGAGAAACGCTGGAGATTGTAGCCCATCCCGTAGTTGAGAACATTCGATGTATCGGTCGCACCCTTGACCAGCTGCTCGCTGGTTTGTGCATTTGCACAAGACGATGCAAGCATGACGAGGCCCGCGGCCATCGCAAAGCGTTTCATCCGTTCCTCCCAATATGCGCGCCTATTGACGCTGCGACAGCAACACTCCGCCCGAATGCAAAACGCGTCAATACGAAAGTCGTATCTGCGACGCCGATATGGTGGGCGACCGGATGTCGTCACCTGACGGAGACCTGACAAGCCATGCTCACTTGTGCGCAGGCGCTGAAGAAATTCCGCGGCATGGAGCAGAGCGCGTGCGCGACGGCAGCGGTTGGGGCGACGGGTTCCGCAAGTTGTGCCGAGCGCAGGCTGCAATTCGGGGCTTGAACCGAGGCTCACTTGTGGACTTATGTCGTCTCGATCCGGCTCGCATCGGAGCCCTTGGTGAGGGAGGTTTTCATGATGTCTCGTCGCTCTGTTGCACTTGCGCTCACGATTGCGCTGCTGTCCGGTCCGGCATGGTCGGCCTCCGGCAACGCGGTCAAGACGTTCGATGCCGACAATGACGGCACGCTCGATCTTGCCGAGGTGAAGAAAGCGGCGGCCGCGTTGTTCGCCAAGCTTGATCCCGATCGCGACGGCACGCTCGATGCCCGCGAGTTGCGCGGACGGTTAACGGCAAAAGAACTCGCCGCCGCCGATCCCGATCGCGACGGGACTCTCACGCTCGACGAATATCTCTCGGTGGTGGAGCAGCGCTTCAACGCAGCGAATCCCGACAAGGATGGAACGCTGGATGGGAAGGAGCTGAACTCGCGCGCCGGCCGTGCGCTGCTGCGCTTGTTGCGGTGAGAACAGCGCCGCTTGACTGGGAGCGAAGGCGAGTTGCCCGAGAGAGAAATTTGCAAGCGCGATGCGGCAGTTCACTGTGTCGACGGCGCGATTCCAGACTTGCGCTGTGACTGACGCAGCCCTAGGTTTTGGCCGGCGCGATGTCGCGCTCAATCCCTTGGGAGTCCCCGAATGGCCTGGAAAGCTCCGAAGATCGTGGAAGTGCCGGTCGGCATGGAAATCAACATGTACGCCTGCGCTTTGCGCAAGTAAGACCACAAGTAAGACTGACGACCTGCCGCGGCTTCGATGGCAACCACCGTCGAAGCCGTGGTAGTGTCGGGGATGCGCGCGAGAGCCCATACATTCTGGACCATAGCCGCCTGCACCGTCGCGCTCGCGCCGGCATGCGTCAGCGCCGAAGAGGGCTTTGATACCGAGCACATCTTCGGTTTCATGATCGGCACCGATGTCGGCAATCCCGGCGAGCGCGAATTCCAGACCCAAACGACAGGACGACTCGGCAAAGGCGGCGGGACCTATCGCGCCCTCTCGCAGGAGGTCGAGATCGAGATCGTGCCGCTGCCGAACTTCCGGATCGAGGTCGGCGGCACCGCCACGCTGCACGACATCACCGGCGTCCCCGATATCGGCGACCGCCGCCAGTTCAATTTTCAGGGCGCTTCGCTCGACCTGCGCTATCGCCTGCTCGATCGCGAGCGCGCGCCATTCGGGTTGACTGTCGCCGCCGAACTCCATGGCGACCGCATCGACGAGACCTCGGGCGCAAAAGGGCGGATGTACGGTACCGATTTCACGCTCGCCTTCGATCGCGAGCTGATCCCGAACTTCGCCATCGGGGCGCTCAACCTGATCTATCAACCCGAATGGGCGCGTTTTGAGATGGCGGGACTGTCCGAAAAGAGCTCGACCATCGGCGCGGCCTTCGCCGGCCTCGTGCGGGTGCGTCCCGACGTGCTGCTCGGCGGCGAGGTGCGCTACTTCCGGCAGTATGAAGGCATCGGCCTCGGCGAGTTCGCAGGCCAGGCCCTCTTCGTCGGTCCGACCGCTTATTTCCAGCTTTCCGAGCGCTCGCGCCTGACCATGAGCTGGAGCATGCAGGCCTGGGGCCGTCCGGCCGGGTCGGGCGGCAATCTTGACCTCGTCAATTTCGAGCGCCACCAGGCGAGGCTGGTGTTTGGGGTCAATTTCTAACGCTCGCGCCCCGGTTGCGGGGAGAGGCGACGGGGCAATTCCCGTTTTATTTCTCGCGGCCGGATTGAAACTTCCCGTTGCTCGGAGCGTAACCTTTTGTGCTAATCTTCATCGCCTCTGCGAGGATCCCGGCATGAACCCGATCGACCTGGTGGTGACTGTGTGTGCGGTGCTCTCGCCTGCGACCTGCGAGGAGCAGCATCTGGTGTTCAACTATGCGGGGTCGCCGACGCAATGCGCGATGGCTGCGCCGCCCTATATCGCGCAATGGGTTGGCGACCATCCGAAGTGGCAGGCGGTGCGGTGGCGCTGCGAATACCCGCACCCGAACGACAAGGCGTGAGCCGCCGGCGTTACTTCGTGCAGTCCTTCAGATCCTTGTCGGCGATCGAGAACACCGCATCCGCCTTGATCTCGATGTCGCGCACGATGCACTGCCGGGTATTGGGATAGCTGACCCTGGCGTCGTAGCGGCCGGGCTCTACGCCGGTGATGCGCAGCCGCTCGTCGTGGTCGACCTCCTTGTCCTTGTCGTTCAGGCACTGGTTCGGCCCCCACTCGGTCTTCCCGGCTGGCGAGAGCTGGAAGCCGGAGATCGTTTCCGTCGTCAGATTCCAGAGCCGGATACCCTTGCCCTTGGCCTGCGCGAGCGCCGCGCCCGGCATCGCAACCAACAGGATGCCGATCGCAATCAGCGTACGCCGCATGGTGAACCTCCCGCGAAGATGTCGTTGGTCCAATTGACCATGAGTTCTCATTTCGATTCAAGCTGCAACGCCGCGAGCTCGGCCCTAATCCGGCCGAGCTCGGCCTCGCTGCGCTCCGCGCGCGGGATGGCAATCGGCACCTCCCGCACGATGCGCGCCGGTCGCGGCGACAGCAAGAACAGGCGGTCGCCGAGCCGGATCGCGTCGTCCAGGCTGTGGGTGACGAGCAGCGTCATTACCGGACGGCGCGCCACCAGCGTCGCGATCTCGTCGCGCAAACGGCCGGCGAGTGCATCGTCGAGCGAGGCGAGGGGTTCGTCGAGCACGAGCAGATCGGGCTCGACAGCAAACGCGCGGGCGAGCGCGACGCGCCGGGCGAGGCCGAGCGATAGCTCGCCGGGAAAGTGGCTGCGGTGCGCGTCCAGCTCCAGGATCCTGAACAGCTCGGCGAGCTTGGCATCAGTGACATCGGGAGCCGCGAGCCGCACATTCTGCTCGACCGAGCGCCATGGCAGCAGCCGCGGCTCCTGGAAAACCATGCCGATCCGCGCTTCCGGCGGGCGCGAGACGCGTCCCTCGAAATCGCGGTCGAGCCCGAGGATGATGCGAAGCATCGTGCTCTTGCCGCAGCCGGACGGACCGATCAGCACGCCGACCTCGCCGGATTGAAGCGCGAAGCTGACCGGCGCGAGCACCTCCTGCGTTCCGCCCGCGGCACTCCTGAACCTCTTGCCTGTGATATCGACCTCAAGCCGCACGGGGTCGCCACCGTGTTGCGCGGGCTTCGAACGGTTGCACCAGCGCGGTCTCGATCACGAGCACGACGGCGGCGAAGGTCAGCGAATAGGCCAGCAGCCGCGGCGTGTCGAACAGCTGGAAAGCAACGCCGATCTCGAAGCCGACGCCGTTTGGCCGCCCCAGGAGTTCGGCGACCAGCACGATCTTCCACACCAGCGACAATCCGGAGCGGGCTGAGGCTGCGATATAGGGCGCCAGCTGCGGCAGCACGACGTGGCGGAAGGCCCGCCAGCGCGGCATCGCGAACACGCTCGCCATCTCGTCCAGCGAGCGGTCGAGCGCGCGCGTGCCCTCGCGCAGGGTGACGATGGCGGTCGGCAGCTTGTTGATGGCGATCGCCGCGACCGCTGCGGCTTCAGTGAGCCCGGCCCAGATATAGGCCAGCACGATCACGACCAACGCGGGGAGGTTCAGGAGCAGGATCAGCCAGGGATCGCCGAGCCGGTCGGCGAGCTTCACCCGTCCCATCAGATATCCGATGGCGCTACCGAGCGACATCGCCAGCACGAAAGCGAGGCTTACGCGGGCAAGCGTAGCGCCGAGATGCAGGAACAGCGCGCCGCTCGATGCTTCCGCGATGACGACGTCGAGCACGGCGGGCGGGGACGGCAGCTTTGTGGCGCCGACGAACAGCGCGGCAATCCACCAGATCGCGAGGAACAGGGCAAACGACAGAAGACGCAGCACCTCAGTCTCCGGGAACTGCGTGATAGAACGTGCCGGGATCGAGCTCGGCGGCAGAGCCCACGAGGTCGCGGCCGCCGGTTTCGGCCAGCACGCGGTAGAGCACGCGCGCGTCCTTTTCTTCGTCATCGATGCTCCGGCGCGGAATGCCGTCGCGATATCGCTCGCGATAGGTCTTGAGCAGTGTGGCATCGCTCGTGCCGGTGAGCGGCGCGATCTTGTCCCAGGCGGCATCCGAGGTCACCAGCAGCTGCTTGGCCTTGCGAGTCATCGCGATGAAGCGCGCCACGGCCTCGCGATGACTTGCCGCCCAGCTTTCGTCGAAGACATAGCCGACTGCAGAGACCGCGCCCTTGGCGCCGAGTTTCGGCAGGATGTCCTCGATGCCGGCGAGACGTTTAAAACCCTTGGCCTCCAGCTGTGCGCAGAAATTCCAGAAGTTGAGGCTGGCATCCATCTCGCCGTCGAGCGCCTTGGCGGTTATCAGCGGCGGAGCACCATAGACGATGGTCGCCTCCGACTTCAGGTCGATGCCGTCCTGCTTCATGCGCGCCTGGAGCAGCAGCCAGCTCTTGTCGATGGGACCACCGCCGACGGCGAGCTTGCGGCCCTTCAAATCGGCCAGCGACTTGATCGGCGAGGAAGCCGGCACCATCACCGCGCCGAGCGCGCTGGAATAGGGATAGAAGGTGAGCTTGGCGCCGAGCGTGCGCTCGCGCGACACCCACAACCAGTCGGACAGGATGATGTCGGCATTGCCGGCGCGCAGCGCGATCTTGCCGGCCTCGGGGCTCGCAAGCTCGCTGACGTCGAGCGACAGGTCGGCCTCCTTGTCGAGGCCGCCGGCGCGGATCGCGGCCAGCTCCCAGGAGAATGTTCCGGTCTTCTGCACCGCAAGGCGGATGGTATCCGCGGCGCGGCCGGGCCCGGCTAGTGTCAGCGCCAGCGTCACCGCGAGCGCCAATGATCGACCAAATGCTCTCATCACCTTGTGAGCCGTTTCCTCTGATAGAGTGCTTTTCAGGACAATACGCATAGCATAGCTTCCGTCGCAACCAGCGGGAGGACGCTCATGAATCTGGCCGGACAGCTACGACCGATTGTCGCCGCATTGGCGGTGTGGGCTGCGACCGCGCTCGCTGCGCAGGCTGAAGAGGCCAATGATTATCCGACGTCGGCGCGTGCCGAATACGTCTATGGCTGCATGAAGGCCAATGGCGAGAGCCGGCAGGCGATTGAACAATGTTCCTGCTCGATCGACGTGGTGGCCTCGATTGTGTCCTATGAGCGCTACGTCACCGCAGAAACCGCGCTCAGCATGTCCCAGGTCCGCGGCAATCTCGGCGTCCAGTTCCGCACGTCAGAGCAGGCGAATTCCGCGGTGAACGATCTCAGGCGCGCGCAGGCGGAAGCCGAGGTGAGGTGTTTTTGACCGTTGCCGCGCGGCTTCGCTTCCCTCGTCAAGATCGCCTGCGGAGCTTCGATGGTATGATCCGACGAGCTTGCTTGGTAGGATATCTCGATGGACCGGCACGGCGTTGGAGTGCACCGGGCGGTTGCTGATACGCCCATCATCGATGATGCAAACGCCGATGCGCCTCTAGTGCGTCGCGCAAGACGGCTCCCGCTCGGCCCGGCATTGGGAATGATCGCCGCATTGTCGGCGGTCCCGAATTCGAGCGCGCAGGAGGCCGAGCCGCGATCGTATTCGAATACGCCTGTCGGGTTGAATTTCCTGATCTCGGGCTACGTTTACGCCCAAGGCAAGCTCGCGTTCGATCCCAGCACCGCGATCGCCGATGCCACATTCCGCTCCGATACCGGCGTAGTGGCCTATGTTCGGTCCTTCGACCTCGCCGGCCAGTCGGCCAAGTTCGACGCGATCGTGCCGACATCGTCGTTTGCCGCGCATGGGCTCGTCAACGGCGAGCCGCGCGAACGGGAGATGTCCGGTCTGGGCGATCCGCGATTTCGTGTCTCGGTCAACCTGTTGGGGCTCCCGCGCTCTCGGCGAAGGACTTCGCCAGCTACCATCAGGATCTGATCGTGGGCGTAAGCCTTCAGGTCTCCGCGCCCCTCGGGCAATATGACAGCACCAAGCTGCTCAACCTCGGCGGCAACCGTTGGTCGTTCCGGCCCGAGCTCGGAATTTCAAAGGCATGGGGACCATGGACGGTCGAGCTCGCCCCCAGCGTGACCTTCTTCAGCGACAACACCGACTTTTTCGGCGGCAAGACGTTCTCGCAGGCTCCGATCTATGCGGTGCAGGGACATGTCATCTACACGTTCCAGTCCGGCATATGGATGGCGCTGGACGGACTGTATTTCGCCGGCGGCAGCACGATCCTCAACGGCATCAAAAACGACAACGAGCAGGCCATTTCGCGCGCGGGCGTGACGGTTGCGTTTCCGATCGATCGGCAAAACTCAGTCAAGCTCTCTGCCAGCACCGGCCTCACCAGCCGCACGGGAAGCGAACTGACAGCTGTTGGTATCGCATGGCAGTATCGTTGGGGCGAAGGATATTGAGGGAGGATGATGGACGCCCTCACGTCCCCGGCTTCTCCACATCCCACTCGTTGCGGAACACGTGTCCGTCCGTATCCTTGGCTTCCGCGCGGAAACGCCTGGCGCCGTTGGACACGTAGGTGAAGCGCAGATTGGGATCTTCCGAGATCGAGATGCCGCCTTCCATCGAAAGCACGGGGCTGTCGTCCTGCGTCAGCTTGAGCTGGTTGACGAAGAAGGCGGGAATGTAGAGCTGCGTGACCTGGTCCATCTGCAGCCCGGAATTGTTGGGATGGCCGATCATGATCTGCGCCTCCCGCATGCGGCTCGCCGGGGCCTCCTCGCGCGCGAATTGCCGGTAGCGCATCTGCCCGAGCCGGTTCTGGGCTTCCTCGGCATTCTTCCCCGCCGGTGCGGAGCAGCCGCCGGAAGCCTTCACATAGACCTTCGAGACATAGAGCTGGCCGTCGCTGAGTTCGGCCACCGCATGGACGTCGGTGTAATTGTTGACGCGCACGCGCGTCGAGATTTCGGTGACGTTGGCATCCGGTCCGAGCTCGAACTTCGCGGCCATCGGCGCTGGATTACGATCGATCACCAGCGTGATCGAACGGATGCGGCGGGCATCGCCGGGCGAGAGCTTGCTGCGCAGGGTCACGGGCACGATGGCCGCGTCCTCGGCGCGATACGGCATCTCGATGCCAATGACATTGCCGCCGTCATTCATCGGACGGTTGCTGAAGATGTCCTGCACCAGTCCCGGCCAGGGATCGTAAGCTTCGTAAGCCTGCACCGGCACGGCGAATGCGATGCCGAGGAGCAGGGCGATCAGAGGCAGTCGGCGCGTGCATCCCGTCATGGTCTTGGTCCCGCGGACGAAGCAACGTTTCGCGCATCGTAGCGCGTCCGCTACTCCCATTCAATTTCCGAAAATGCTGCGGTTGCGTTGCGGGCGTTGTAGTCGTCGAACAGCTCCCAGTGCGGCCGTTCCGAGGCGGCGGCCTTGTCTGCGGCGGTTCGGATCGGCTCGCCCTTCTTGTTCGATGCCCGGACGTCCGCCAGCAGTGCCGTCAGATAGCGCCGTTCATCGGTCAGCGCTGCCGGCCATTCGCTCACGGGCCCGTGACCGGGAACGACGCGCTGCGCCGGAATGCTCTCGAGTTCCCCGAGGGTGCCGAGCCAGCCGCGAATGCTGCCGTCCATCACCGGAATATGGCGGAGGAAGACAAGGTCGCCAGTGAACAGCGTCTTCGTCATCTCATCGAACACGGTCAGGTCATTGTCGCTGTGCCCGGCCGGCCAGCCCCGCAAGGTCAGGCGGCGCGCGCCCAGATCGAGCGTCATTGTGTCCGTGACAAGCATTGTGGGCGGCACAATTTTCACGGGGGATATCAATTCGTCCCCCATGATGCGCTTAAAATTGTCGAGATAGTACGGCCCGCGCGCAGCCAGCGCCCGCGGCAGCCTGCTGTGACCGACGAAAATGGTGTCCCCGACGGCGAAGGCGGCATTGCCGAAAACATGGTCCGGATGGCCGTGGGTGTTGATGACGTAGCGGATCGGCTTGCTCGTGCGGGCCCGCACCGCCGCCAGCAGCGCCTCACCCTCGCGAACGCTACCGCCGGTATCAATCACCGCCACAGCATCCTCGCCCACGATGAATCCGACATTGGCGATGTCGCCCTCGTTCTCGCGGGTCATCAAGGCGATGGTCCCGGAGTGTACGAAGATTCCCGGCGCGACTTCGCTCACAGGCAATTCGGCCGCTGCGGCGCATGCTAGCGTCGCTGTCACCAGCAGGGACAAGGCTGCGATCACGAGAGCGATGCGAGACACTTTTCCGCCTCAGTTCAAAGGGTTGCGCGCATTGCACCGCAACAAAGAAAAGCCAGCACACAGTCTGGCAAAACATGGCGCGTCATGCGTTGCATGGCTAGCATTCAAACAAGCCTAGGAGGAAGCGCGATGACGGAGGCCGGACGACATCGTCGCTGGTTGTTTTCACTGAGTATCCTGGTTGCATCTTGCGCGTTCGGCGACGTCGCCATCGCGCAGACCAACGACGCCGGCGACCTCTCCTTCGAATTGGTCGATCCCAAGGTGCTGCGGGTCTGTTCCGACCCGCGCAATCTGCCGTTCTCGAACGAGAAGGGCGAGGGGTTCGAGAACAAGCTTGCCGAGCTGTTTGCGGACAAGCTCCAGAAGAAGCTCGACTATGTCTTTTTTCCGCAAGCCACCGGCTTCGTGCGCATGACGCTTGGCGCGCATCGCTGCGACGTCATCATGGGCTTCCCCCAAGGCGATGACCTCGTGCAAGGCACCAATCCATATTACCGCACGAGCTATGCTCTGGTTGCGAAAGCAGGCAGCGGGCTGGATGAGGTCGACACGCTCGAGGATACCAGGCTGAAGGGCAAGCATGTCGGCATCGTCGCCGGCACACCGCCTGCGACCAATATGGCCATCGCGGGACTGATGGGCGATGCAAAGCCCTATCCGCTGATGATCGACACGCGCTACGACAATTCAGCGCAGGCAATGATCAATGATCTCACGGCGGGCAAGATCGACGCCGGCGTGCTGTGGGGACCGATGGCGGGGTTCTACGCAAAGAAGGCGGGATCGCTTCATGTCACCCCGCTGGTGAAGGAAACCACCGGGCCAAAACTGGTGTATCGCATCGGCATGGGCGTGCGTGGCGCCGACCAGAACTGGAAGCGGCAACTCAACAAGTTGATCCAGGAGAACCAAGGCGAGATCAACAAGATCCTGCTCGACTTCGGCGTGCCGCTGCTGGACGAGAACAATCGGCCGCTCGGCGCGGAGACGGCCAAGAAGGCACCATGAGGCAGACGCCATGAGGCGGCATCTTGCCGCTGCGCTGGTAGCCGCCATGCTGGTGGCGCCGGTCGTTGCGCAGCAGCAGGAGCCGTTCGAGCCCGAGGGCTATCGCACCGATAACTACCGCGCGCCTGTGCCGGCGACGCTCGGCGGGGCGCGCGTCCTGTCGACGCCAGAAGCCGAGGCGATCTGGCAAGCGAAGAGCGGCGCCTTCATCGACGTGCTGCCGCGCGCGCCGAAGCCGAAGAACCTTCCTGCGGGTACCGTCTGGCGCGAGGCGCCGCGCAAAAACATTCCGGGCAGCATCTGGCTGCCGGATACCGGCTACGGCACGCTGCCGCAAGCCATGGACGACTACTTTCAGCGTGGCCTCGCGCGTGCATCACACGGCGACAAGACCGCGCTGCTCGTGATCTATTGCCTGGCCGATTGCTGGATGTCCTGGAACGCCGCCAAGCGCGCGCTCGCGTACGGCTATTCCAACATCGCCTGGTATCCCGATGGCACCGACGGCTGGGAGCGCGCCAAGCTTCCGACCGAGGAGGCGCAGCCGGAGCCGCGGCCGGAGCAGTAGGCAAGAGATCGTTATGCCCGGGCTTGTCCCGGCATCCACGTTCTTCGTGCCGCGTGGCTATGCGTGGATGGCCGGGACAAGCCCGGCCATGACGCCCTGTCGCACGTGGGAAGAGGCGAGGAAAGCCTACTGCTTCTGCAACTTCGTCAGCGTGCCCGTGCCGTTATTGTCGGTCGCAGAGTAGCTCACCCTGTCGCCGGCGTGGACGGCATCGAGCATCGCGGCATCCTTGGCCTTGTACTCCTGGAGCGCGCCGGCGCCGCCTGCGCTGCCGCCGACTGTGCCCTTCTGTGTCTGCTGGATCGAAATCGTGCTGTTGAGCCGATCGATCCGGGTGACCATTCCGGTCAGATCGTCAGCGAATGCGCTGCTTGCGAGCATGCTGATGGCCGCAGCGCCTGCGAGGATGAATTTCGTGGTTCCCATCGAGGCCTCCCGATGCCTTGGATTACCTATCGACAAGACATCCTAGATCGATTTGGTTCCGGCATATAGAGCGGCGGCAGGTTAATCATCGCAATGGAGGCGCGGGAACCTGCCGCAAGCGGTCAACGAGGCTGACGCTATTCCATTTCCTGTTGGATCACGCGTCCGAGCGCAAACAGCCGCTGGTCGATTGTGGTGGGAACCTCGCAGACGAACCGCACTACCTTGTAGCGGTCCTCGAAAATGCGGGTCTTCCAGATCAGCTCGTTGCTGAGCGCATCGACCTTGGCCTCGTCGCGCGGCGTGGCGCCCTGGAGCGCCTGGAGTTGGACACTCTCCTCACGGATCTTGTCGGCGGCTTCGCGCTGCTTGCGGCTGACGCGTTCGAGCCCGCTCATGACCTGCGAGCGCTGAGCGTTGAGCGTGTCGAACAGGCCTGCGAACAGCAGTTTCGCATTCGCGGTCTTGTCGGCCGCGGAGCCCGCCAAAAACTCCTTCACCAGCTTCTCGGCCTCGTCCAGCGGCGTCTTGCGTGCCGACAGTTTGGCGACCAGCGCGCTGACTTTGGCGTCGTCCTTCCACTTGTTCTGCACGTCGTCGAGCGAAGGACCAGCCCATACCGCGGCAAGCGAAATTTCCGGCACTTTGGCCTGCGTGCAGGGCCAATCCGGATAGCGCGGATCGGCCGCGCGTGCCGCCGTGCTCGCGGCTGCGAGCATCAGAGCGGTCATGGCCAGCACCCGAACCGTCATCCTTCGCCTCCCGCAGGGCCCCGTCGCGCCAGCCCGCGCGAGGGATCATAGGCATAGATCGCGCCGAGCATGAAGACGATTGTGCAGGTCGCGACCACCGCCAGCGAGATCCAGTTGATCTGTCCGTACAGCGCGAACCGGATCAGCTCAACCGCGTGGGTGAACGGATTGGCCTCGCAGACATAGTAGAGATAGGGGCTGCCTTCCTGCACCCGCCAGAGCGGGTAGAGCGCCGATGAAGCGAAGAACATCGGAAAAATGACAAAATTCATCACGCCGGCGAAGTTCTCCAGCTGCTTGATGCCGGAGGAGATCAGCATGCCGAGCGAGCCCAGCATCAGTCCGGACAGGATCAGTGCCGGCAGCACGGTGAGATAGCCGATCGGGGGAGGAGTGATGTCCCAGAACCAGGCGATCAGCAGGAACGCGTAGACCTGGAGCAGCGACACCGCGGTGCCCGCGAGCAGCTTGCAGAACAACAGGTAGCCGCGCGGCAGCGGGCTTACCAGCAGCGTGCGCATGTTCCCCATCTCGCGGTCATAGACCATGGAGAGCGAGGACTGCATGCCGTTGAAGAGCTGGATCATGGCCATCAGCCCGGGCGCTATGAAGACCTCGTAGAGGATGTAGGTCTCGTAAGGCGGGATGATGGAGATGCCGAGCACCTGGCGGAATCCGGCGGCGAAGATGAACAGCCAGACCAGCGGCCGCACCAGCGCCGAGACGAAACGCTCGCGCTGGTGCAGGAAGCGCAGTCCCTCGCGCCAGACGATGCCCGTGAGGCAGGTCATGTATTCGGCGGCCGAGAAGCCGCGCGGCGCCTCGCGGGTGGTGATGCTGCTCATGCGCCGCCGCCCGGCAGGGACTGCGCGCCGGTCAGGCGCATGAAGGCGGTGTTGACGTCCTGCGCGCCGGCTTCCGCGACGACGCGGCTCATCGGCCCCTGCGCCAGCACCTTGCCCTGGTGCAGCACCACGAGATCGTCACCGGCCATGATTTCGTCGAACAGATGCGTGGCCCAGAGCACGCCGATGCCTTGCTCGCTCACGAGCTGGCGCACATGGCTGATGATGTCGGCGCGCGCCTTGACGTCGAGGCCGACGGTGGGCTCGTCCAGCAATAGCAGGCGCGGCCGGTGCAGTAGCGCCCGGGCGATCTCCACCCGCCGCATCTGCCCGCCCGAGAGATCGCGCACCTTGCTGCCGCCACGCTCGGTAAGCCCGATGCGGCTAAGCAACTCGGCGGCTCGCGCCCGGGCCTCGCGGCGGCTGATACCGTGGAGTGCGGCGTGATAGAGCAGGTTCTGCGTCAGCGACAGATCGAGATCGAGCGTGCGCGGCTGGAACACGACGCCGAGCAACCGCAGCGCTTCGCCGGGGCTTCTGCTGATGTCGTGGCCGAAAATGCCGACGCGGCCGGATTGGATGCCGAACAGCCGCGTGATCAGCGAGAACAGCGTGCTCTTGCCTGCGCCGTTGAGGCCGAGCAGGGCCGTGAAGCTCGCGGGCTGTACGTTGAAGGACACGTCCATCAGCGCGCGGCGCGGGCCATAGGCGTGGCTGACGCTGTCGATCGACAGCGCGGGCACGGCCGCCGGATCGGGCCTTGGTGTTTCGCGTTGTTCGGCGATGGGAGCAGGGCTGGTCATGGCGCGATCGTGATACCCCAGGGCAGCTCGCCCACCTGAATGGTCTTGATCACCTTTTGCGCGGCGACGTCGATGACGGAGACGTCATTCGACACGCCATTGGTGGTAAGCAGAAATTTCTCGTCCGGCGTGAATGCCATGTGCCAGACCCGCTGTCCGACCAGCAGATATTTCGTCACCTTGCGCGTTGCGACGTCGACCACGGCGATGCGGTTGGCGGGTCCGAGCGCGATGAAAGCGGTCTTGTCGTCCCGGGTCATGCCGATGCCAACAGGCTGGATCGCCTCTTTCCTCAACCCCGGGATCTCGAAATTGATCTTGCCGGTCACCTCGTGTTTGCCGGGATCGATGATCGAGACGGTGCCGCCGATCTCCGAGGACACCCACAATTCGGAAGCGTCGTGCTTGAATTCGGCAAAGCGCGGCCGCGCGTCGACCAGCACGTTGGCGACGATCTGGCGCGACGACGTGTCGATGAAATGCGCCATGTTGGTGGTCTCGGACGTGTTGATCAGCGTCTTGCCGTCCGGGCTGATGGTCATGCCCTCGGGCTCGACGCCGACCTGGATGTCGCCAAGGCGGGCGCGCTTCTCGAGGTCGATCACGGTCACCGTGTTGTCGTTCTCGTTGGCGACATAGAGGATCTTGCCGGCGGCATCCTGGGCGAACAATTCCGGGTCGGGCCCGGAGGGCAGGCTGTCCACCACGCTTTGCGTCTTGGCGTCGATCATCTGGATGGTGTCGTCGTCGCCGACCGCGACCATCACGAACTTGCCGTCGCGCGTGAAGTCGATGCCGCGCGGGCGCTGGCCGACCTTGATGGTCTTGGTGACCGTCCAGCTCTCGGTGTCGATCACCGACACCGTGTTGCTCTTCTCGTTCGAGACATAGGCGATGAACGCATGCGCGGGCGCCGCCGCCAGCGTCAGTCCGGACAGCAACCCAACACGCCACGCGCGCAACGTCCAAGTCCTCACTTTAATGTCCTCACTTCAGCTTGCATTTGCTCTCCGGGCGGTCATAGCCGAGCGTGTCGAGCTCGGAGACCTGATGCAGGAAACCTTCCTGCGGCGACACCGACACCACCATGCGGCCGTCGACCAGCAGGATCGGCTGGCGCAGCTGCAGGTTCCAATCGCGCAAGGTCAGCTTTGTCCCCTTGAAGGCGGCGACCGAGAACTCCGGGCCCTTGATGAAATCGGTGACCTTCTTGATGTCGCCGGAATTGGTGCGCGAGGTGGCCTCTCCGATCATGCGTACGGCCGTCCAGGCCTGCATGTCGAGCGCGGTCATCCGCCGTGCGTTCAGCTTGACGAAGCGGTTCTGCATCTGGATCGCGCCCCATTGATCCTGCGCGGCGTCCCAACTCCGCGGCACCAGGCCGGCCGAGCCCGCGACGGGCCGCGGATCCCAGGTGCGATAGGGCAAATAGGCGCCGAACACCTCGCTTTCGTCGGCGGCGACCAGCACGTCGTAGGCCGGTGCCTGCTGCGTGAACACCGGCATCTGGCGCTGGATCAGCGTCACGCCCGAGTCGGTGCGGCGCGCGCCGCCTTTGTCTTCGAAGCTGCGCTCCTGCACGATCTTGGCGCCGAACCGCGCCGCGGTGCGCCGGAGCGCATCGGCGAACAGTCTGTCCTCGTCATGCGAGCCGACCACGAGCAGCCAGCGCTTCCACTGCTTCCACACCAGATACTGACCGAGCGCGTCCGCCAGCATTGCGCGCGTCGGCGCGGTGTGGATGACGTTGGCACGGCAATCGGCCTCGCGCAGTCGCTCGTCGATCGCGCCGGCGTTAAACAGCAGCGTGCCGCGCTCGCGCAGGGCGTCCGCGACTTTCAGCAGCGCGTCGGCCGGCAGGTCGGCGATGATGAAGCCGTTGCGTGTGGCGAGATCGGTCGCGGCCTGCACGGCATCCTCGCCCTCCTTGATACGCCGCTCCTCCAGCGCAAATCGCTGGCCCAGGAATTTGCCGGTGGTGTTGTTGTCGTCGATGGCGAGGCGTGCGCCGGCGACGCCGTCATTCTCCGCGGGCTGCTCGACCAGCGACAGCGTCGATCTCGTGCCGGCGATTCCGAGATAGCCGACGCCGATCATGACAGGGTCGGCCGCGAGCGCGCTCGTCGCAGCAAGTCCCAAGCCGATCAGGCCGACCAACCATCGGATCATGTTTCCTCCGCACAACTCCCCGGCTTGACCGCCGATGGAGAATTGTCTCATGCTAAAGCATGACCGATTTGTCAGGGCATGCAACCCCGCATTTCGTCCTCGCGCGCGTGAGGCCGGGAATCACGATCATGCGAGCGCTGATATGTTTCGCCGCTTTGCTGTTGACGGGCTCGGTCGCATTCGCCGATCCGCCGAAACTCGCGGTGTTCGATTTCGAACTGATCGACACCAGCCTGCCCGGCGAGTTCTACGGATCCAAGCCGGAGGAGGCGCGGCTCGACCTCATCAGCGAGCAGTTGCGCAAGGCGCTGGTTGAGTCAGGCAGGTTCCAGCTGCTCGATATCGCGCCGATCCGGGACGCGGCCCGACACAGCAATTTACAGGCCTGCGGCAATTGCGATCTCCAGCTTGCCGGGCAGTTGGGTGCCGACCTGGAGATCACCGGCATGGTGCAGAAGGTCTCGAACCTGATCATCAATCTGAACATCTACCTGCGAGACGTGAAGACCGGCAACATGATCACGGCCGCCAGCGCCGACATGCGCGGCAACACGGATGAATCCTGGACGCGCACGATGAGCTATCTGATCCGCAACCGGCTGCTGGCACCGAATTACGGCAAGCCGGAGTAGGTTCTTCCAAGAGAGAAGAAGAAGCCATTACCCCTTCAATCTCTCCGCATGCCAGTGCAGATGGTCGCCCATGAAGGTCGAGATGAAATAATAGCTGTGGTCGTAGCCCGCCTGCCGTCGCAGCGTCAGCGGGATGTTGGCCTTGGCACAGGCCGCCTGCAGCAATTCAGGACGAAGCTGCTCCTTCAGGAAATTATCGGCCTCGCCGACGTCGACGAGGAAGCCCGAAAACTTCGCGCCGTCCTCGATCAGCGCCACCGTGTCGTGGCTGCGCCAGGCATCCTTGTTCGGTCCGAGATAGCCGGTCAGCGCCTTGATGCCCCAGGGCACGAGCGATGGCGCCACGATCGGCGCAAAGGCGCTGGCCGCGCGAAAACGGTGCGGGTTGCGCAGCGCGACCGTCAGCGCGCCATGGCCGCCCATCGAATGGCCCATCACCGATTGGCGCTTTGCATCGACCGGAAAATTCTCCGCCACGAGTTTCGGCAGTTCGTCGGTGACGTAGCTCCACATGCGATAATTGTGTGAAAACGGCGCTTCCGTCGCGTCGACATAGAAGCCGGCGCCAAGACCGAAATCATAGGCATTGTTGGCATCGCCCGGCACGTCGGGGCCGCGCGGGCTGGTGTCGGGCGCGACGAAGATCAAGCCGAGCTCGGCGCAGGCTTTGCGGAATTCGCCTTTCTCGGTGACGTTGGCGTGCGTGCAGGTGAGGCCGGAGAGATACCAGACCACGGGCAGCTTGGCGCCCTGCGCGTGCGGGGGAACATAGACCGAGAACACCATGTCGGTTCCGGTCGCCTGGCTGGCATGGCGATACACGCCCTGCACGCCGCCATAGGATGTATTGGTCGAGACAGTCTGGATCGTCATGCCATTTGCTCCGTGGCATCAAACCACATCAGGATTGCAACGCTTGTGTGACCGAATTCGGGGCCGCCGTCAGGCCACGCCGCTGTCGATCGCCAGCCGCACCAGCTCGACAGAGGTTTTGACCCCGAGCTTCTGGCGCATGATGGACGAGGTGTTGGCGACAGTCTTGTAGGACGACTGCACCAGCCAGGCGATCTCGGAAAGGCTCTTTCCGGCGCTGAGCAACCGCAAAATCTCCATCTCGCGCGCGTTCAGCTTCGACAGCGGGCTTTGCGCCAGCGCGGGCCCCGCAAAGGCGATGCTGCGCGCGATCGCGCTCGGCAGATAGGTGCCGCCGCCGCCGACGGTGCGGATCGCCTCGACGAGATCGTCGGGGTCACCGGTCTTGGAGACGTAGCCCTTGGCGCCGCACTCGATTGCGCGCGCGGCGAAAGCAGGGTCGTCGTTCATGCTGAACATGATGATCCGGGCCTCGGGCGCGCGCTCGAGGATGCGGCGCGCGAGCTCGAAGCCGGACACGGTCGGCAGGTTGATGTCGATGATCGAAAGGTCGGGGCGCTCGACGATGAAGACGCACTCGCCGTCTTCGGCGTCGGCGGCTTCCAAAATCTCGATCTCGCCCTCGTCGGCCAGCACGGCACGGCAGCCGGAGGCGACGATGGGATGATCGTCGACGATCAAAATGCGCATAGGCGTTCCTCGCGACAGCGTCTTGGCCTGTTTCGCGCCCGGCCGGGATTGCTGTACGCTTTCGATTAGATATCGGGCGCTTCGCCTCTGTCAACGTCATCGGACAGGCGCAGGCCAATCCTTCGCAAGGGCACGGGCGAGACCAATGTGGCAAAATCTATCCTTGCGCGGGCGCATCAACCTGCTGCTGGCGCTGCTGCTGGCGCTGGGGCTCGCCGTCAATATCGGCCGCCAGGTCGCGGAAGCCGGGCCCCGCGTGCAGGCCGAGGACCAGAGCGTGATCCGGCTCGCGCGCGAGTTCATCGAAATGATCGTGGCGGACCTCAACGAGGCTCCCGATCCGGATGCCAGGCTGAACCAGATCGCACGCGACCTTAGCCGCCTGCGCCATGTCAGCATCGCGCTGCGGGACGAAGCCGGCAGTCCGCTGACGCAGCCCCGGACCGACGCCGATGACGACACCCGCGCGCCGCCGGCCTGGTTTGTCAGCCTCGTTCATCCCGAGCAGACGGCGGTGAGCGTACCCGTCTCGATCCATGGCAAGCCGGGTTCACTGCTGATCACCTCCCATCCCGATGACGAGATCGCCGAGATCTGGGACGCCATCGTGACCCAGCTCGAGGTCGGCTCGGCGATCGCGCTGGCGCTGTTCCTGGTGATGATGAATGTGGTCGGCCGGGCACTGGCGCCGCTCCAGTCCCTGGCGGATGTGATGGCCGAGCTCGAAGACGGCCGCTATCAGGCGCGCGTCGCGCCGGGCGGCGCACCGGAGCTCGCCGCGATCTGCAGCAAGCTCAACCATCTTGCGGCGACGCTCAGTGACGCCATCGAGGACAAGCGGCGCCTCGCCGAGCGAACGGTGTCGCTCCAGGATGTCGAGCGCAAGGAGATCGCGCGCGAGCTCCATGACGAGTTCGGGCCATATCTGTTTTCGCTACGCGCGCATGCCAGCGCGCTGGCGAAGCAGGCGGACGGACGCGCCCCGAGTGCGGAGGCCGTGCGAAAACACGGCAGTGCCATGCTGGAGCAGATCAACGCGCTTCAGCAGTTCAATCGCCGCGTGCTGGAGCGTCTCCGGCCCGTCGGCCTTGCCGAGCTCGGCCTGCGCCAGGCACTGGAATCGCTGTCACGGCTGTGGCGAGAGTCGCATCCCGATGTCGCCATCGAGACCGTGATCTCGCCGGCGCTTGGCGTCACGGGGGAGACCGCCGACCTCACCATCTACCGCATCGTGCAGGAGGCGCTCACCAACGTGTTCCGCCACGCCGGCGCGACCTCGGTCAATGTCGTCATCGAGCCGGTGGCACAGGCGGCAAGCGACGGCCGCGGCTGTGCCCGGGTGCGGGTCAGCGACAATGGCCGCGGCATGGAGCCGGGCCAGAAGCTCGGCTTCGGGCTCGTCGGCATGCGCGAGCGGATCCTGGCGTTGGGCGGCACGCTCAACGTCGTGTCCGGCGATGGCGGTCTAACCGTCGAGGCACTGGTTCCGACGGCGGCGGCCTGATCGCGTCGGGAAAATTCCCGATTTGGTCGGGAAAACGGGTGCGGATATGGTCCGACCTTTTGTGGCTGGCGTCCGCATCCCTGCCGATTACACTCGTTTCGACCAACCGGCGAAAATCAAAACAGCCGGTGGTCACGGATGGGAAGGCTGGGATGGGCGATCGTGTTCGGTTCAAGGCTCTTGGGTTCAAGCGTGGTTTGTTGATGGCCTCGGTTTCGGCCGGGGTGGTCTGTGTCTTCGCGATCCCTGCGGGGGCTGCACCGGACGAGGAAACGAACGTCCAGAACCTGCCGCCGGTCGAGGTGACGGCGCCGCCGCCGTCAACGGCGCGGCGCACCGCGTCATCGCGTCCGGTCGCGCGCATCGGGGCACCGTCATCCGCTAGCCCCAAGACGCGCCTCTACGTCTACCCGACCGCGCCGGGTACCGGCCGAGGGCTTGACGTCGACAAGGTCCCGTCGGCGATCAACGCCGTCGACGCCAGCCAGATCAAGCGCACCGGCTCGCTGAACATTACCGATGCGCTTCGCGACAACATCGCCGGCGTCAACATCAGCGAGGTCACCGGCAATCCGTTTCAGCCGGATGTCGAATTCCGCGGCTTCGTTGCATCTCCGGTGACGGGCACGCCGCAAGGCCTGGCTGTGTATCAGAACGGCGTTCGCATCAACGAGGCCTTCTCCGACGCAGTCAACTGGGACCTGATCCCGACCGCGGCGATCCGGTCGGTGACGCTCGTGACCAACAATCCCGCCTTCGGCCTCAACGCGCTGGGCGGCGCGATCAATTTGCAAATGAAGGACGGTTTCACCTACCAGGGCGCGGAGCTTGATCTCATGGGCGGCTCGTTCGGCCGCATCCAGGGCTCGGCGCAATGGGGCAAGACGGTCGACAAGAACTACGGCGTCTATGCCGCGCTCGAAGGCCTGCACGACAACGGCTTCCGCAATTTCTCCCAATCGGACGTGCGGCGCTTCTACGGCGATGTCGGCTACAAGGCCGGCGACAGCGAATTCCACGCCAACATGGGCGTCGCCAAGAACGATTTCGGCGCCAGCGCCACCGTTCCGGCCGAGCTGCTCGACAAATATTGGGGCGCGACCTACACGACACCGCAGACCACCTCCAATCGCGTCGGCTATCTCAACCTGACAGGCAAGGTCGATGCGACGCCGACCTGGACGCTCGAAGGCACCGCGCATGTGCGCAGGTACGAGCAGAAGCTGGTCGACGGCAATCCGACCGACGCGCAGGAATGCACCGATCCGGGGCTCGCCGGCCTTCTTTGCTTCGGCGACGGCGCCACACCGGCAAACGGCGGGAACGGCCTGCCGCTTGCCAATCCTTTCGCGTCGGGGACCATCCTCGGCGAGATCGACCGCAGCTCGATACGCTCGACCACCTTCGGCGTGTCGGGGCAGGCCACCAACACCGATCAATTGTTCGGCCACGACAACCGCTTCGTGATGGGCGCGACCTATGACGCCAGCGTCACGCGCTATAACGCCACCGCCGAAATTGGCACGATCGGAGAAAACTACGTCGTCAGCGGCAGCGGCCTCTTCCTGGGGCCGACCGGCGTACCTGATACCGTTGCCGGCCCTGTCTCGCTGCGGACTGTCAACCAATATAACGGTCTCTATGGGATGGACACGTTCAATGTCACCGACGCCTTTGCCGTCACCGGCGGCGGCCGGTTCAACGTGGCGCGCATCTCACTGGAGGATCAGCTCGGGGCCGATCTCAACGGCGATCACACCTTCACCCGTTTCAATCCGGTGATCGGCGGCACCTACAAACTCACGCCGGGGTTGACGGCCTATGCCGGCTATTCCGAGGCCAACCGCGTTCCAACGCCGCTCGAGCTCGGCTGCTCCGATCCCGCCCGTCCCTGTCTCATTGCCGCGTTCCTCGTCTCCGATCCGCCGCTGAAACAGGTCGTGTCCAAGACCGTGGAAGCGGGCTTGCGTGGCAGCAGGGAGCTGAACATCGGCACGCTCGGCTGGAAGCTCGGCGGCTTCCGCGCCACCAATTACGACGACATCGTCGCGATCCCCGTTCCCGGCCGCACCGGCTTTGGCTATTTCTCCAATGTCGGCCGCACCCGGCGGCAAGGCCTCGAGGCCGAAATCAACATCAAATCGCCGACGGTTCAATTCCAGGCGAGCTACGCTTTCGTCGACGCGCGCTTCCTCGACGCGTTGTCCATCGGCTCCAACAGCCCGTTCGCCGATGGTGACGGCAACATCCAGGTCTCGCCCGGCAACCAGCTCCCCGCCATCCCGCGCCACCGCGTCAAGGTCGGCGTCGACTATGCCGTCACCGACGTCTGGAAGGTCGGCGGCAATGCGCTGTTCGTCTCCAGCCAATATCTGGTCGGCGACGAGTCCAACCAATATGCGAAGCTGCCGTCCTACACCGTGTTCAACCTGCACACGTCCTACCAGGTGACCAAGAACTTCCAGCTCTACGGCAAGATCGACAACATCTTCGACAAGCGCTTCGCGACCTACGGACAGTTCTTCGACACCGGAGCCGTGCCCAACTTTACCAACGGCGGCGCCGAGTTCACCGACCCGCGCTCGCTCAGCCCGGCAAGGCCGCGTGCATTCTATGCGGGGATGCGGGTGACGTTCTGATCCGGCTCGCAAGCCCCGGCGCATGTGGGATGACGAGGAGGCCGGTTCGCGCCGGCGCGGCGTGCCGGCACGGGTGTGTTCTACCTAAAGCCGATTGACTCATTGTTCATGTTTTGTTCTTATGCTGCTCTCCAGCCAAGGGAGCGAGCCGTGGACAACCGCATCAACGAAATCCGCAGGATCATCAGGGCGTTACGCGTCAGCATGCGTGAGGCCGAGGCGATCATGCATGAACAGATCAACAGGGACGAGGACTGCAGCTTCGTCGCAGGCGAAGTCATGAAGATGCGCACGGTGATGAGTGGGCTCGTTCAGGAGCGGGCCGCCCTCGGTGACACCGACCCGATCGTCGTCGCCAGCCTCTTCGTTCCCCGCCGGCGGCCGATGCCATCGCGCGTCGGTGTCGAGAAGCGCCGCCTTGTTCCGCCGCGAGAGATGGCACGGGCATGAAGGGGGAGAGGCCGACCTACTTCTCCGATATGCCGGAGCCCCCGGAATTTCTGAAGGCTCTCCATCATGCGCGGCGCCTGTCCTGCCTCGAGGGCTGGTGCCGCATGCACATCGAGGCCATCCAGGTCGCGATCGACCAGTACGCGGAGGCAGCTCTCGGCAACCGGGAGTTCTTCCTCAACAAGCCGCACAGCATCGGCGGGAGTCGCAACACCGGCGAGGTGCCGTGACAGCGCGCTTGTCAGCTTATCCGATCTTTTGACTCCTCCGATGATCCCGCGCGCCGGCGAAGCCTGGCGTCGCGTTGTTTTTACCGATCGGAAACCATAGCGAATGATCCTAAAATTGTAACGAAACGACTTGGCTGTCTCTGCGTCGGTTTGTCGGAGGGCCCGTCCGATGACAGAGCACCAGTTGAGAGAGCAGGAATTCCAGATCGCGCGTTACCGACGTTTGGAGCGCGAAGTGACCGATCCACTTGCCGCGTGTCTGCTTCACAGCATCATCGAGGACCTGGAAGCCGAGCTGCGCAGGGATAGCCCGGATTGGCACGGGCCGCCCGATTAACGCTTTGTTAGCGCTGATCGTGTGGATGATGCGAGGGAATACCGGGGAGACTGCTCCCATGTTGAAAGACGGCACCTACGCCGCCTGGTACAAGACGCCGCTCGATCAGGGGACCGGGATCGTCCATGTCGCAGACGGACAGATCTGGGGCTGCGACAGCCTGATGACCTATCACGGCTCTTGCAACATCGACGGAGATCGCTTCACCGCCACGGTGTCGACGAAGCGCCATACCGACGGACGCGCAACGGTGTTCGGCGTCGACGATGAGCTCACGCTGGACATCGAGGGAAACTGCCCGGGCAAGGTCGCGACCTACACGGCGACGGCAGTGCAGGTGCCGGGAATGGTCCTCCAGGGTACGCTGATTCTGACGGAACAGCCGACGCCCGCACCTGAACGAAGCCGGCAGATGCCGCCGTTCAATCCCGACAAGCTGCCAAAATTGCCGAAGCGCTCGCGCTGATCGCGGAAGCCCGCGCGCCAGTGCGGCGGAAGGACCTCATGTCTGCTCCTGACCCAGGCAGACATTCCGGAATTGAGGTTCGCCAAGCAACGAGAACGGTCCCGCCGTTGATCATGGCAACTCCGAGCCAATTCATCCGGGCTGGAGTGCCACCGTCATCAAGCAGATCACTGCGAATACGAAAGCTGATCTTCCGTGACGACTCGCTCGATTTTCTCCGACTTGCACTTGATGCGGTATCGGAGACGTCCATCGGCCTCGATGGGCATATGCTGAACGATGGTGTAAATCATCGGTGGCTCAGTTGCGGCACGTCCTTGCGGGCCTTGCGGCTGGTGGCGAACGTCTTCATTCAGCTTGTAGGCATACGACATATATCTACCTCGAACTTCACAGTGGCTCTGACGTGGGGTCAGTCGTTGTATCCCTGGCAGGACAGGCGCTTGGTCAAGCGGAAGAGTTACCACGGTCTCATGCGGTCAAATCGCGTCATAAGTCAGTCGTTCCCTTGCTTGACCGGTGCAGACAGACAATCGCCCAGAGCGGAGCGGCGATGTCGCACCATACGCCATATTTGCGAACTTTGGTCGTAATTTCCGAGCGGTTTAGGGCATTCTGCAAGTAAGCGGGCCAAGCGTCTCGAGGGGAACTGACGCTTCCTCGCCGAATTGGGCTGGGACTTCGAATAACGGTATTTCGGCTTTGGGGTACCTCGGCCGACGATCGCCGTGGCCCCTTTCGGACAACTTCTTCGCATTCGGCGATTCTGCATCCTCAGCCCTCGGCTCGCCCGCTTCTCAAACGACCCGCGATTCGCCATGGTGCCGCCGCAAGAGCATCGCCCCGGAGCATAATCAATGTCGGACAAGGTCTCGCGTCGCCAGTTCGCCACGCTGGCGGGATTGTCCGCAGCCGGAATCGCCAATCCTCTCGAGGTCGCGGACGCCAAGCCCGCATCGCCGCCGCGGAGCGCGGACGGCTTTCCGACGGGCTTCGTTTGGGGCACGGCGACCTCGTCCTATCAGGTCGAGGGCGCGGTCAACGAGGACGGGCGAGGGGTCTCGATCTGGGACAAGTTCGTCCGCATCCCCGGCAAGATCGAGGACGGTACTACCGGCGACCGCGCCAACGAGCACTATCACCGCTACAAGGAGGACATCGCGCTCATCAGGGAGCTCGGCTGCAAGGCCTATCGCTTCTCGGTGGCCTGGCCGCGGCTGTTTCCGGACGGCGACGGCAAGCCGAACCCGAAGGGGCTCGACTTCTACAACCGTCTGGTCGACGAGCTCCTCAAGAACGGCATCGAGCCGTGGCTGACGCTTTATCATTGGGACCTGCCGCAATCGCTCCAGGACCGGTTTGGCGGCTGGCGCTCGACGGAGACCTGCAAGATCTTCGGCGACTACGCGGCCTATGTCGCCGAGCACCTGACTGATCGCGTCAAGAACGTGTTCACACTGAACGAGAGCGGCCGCTTCGTCTATTTCGGCTACGGCATCGGCATCGACGCGCCGGGCGTGACGCTGCCGCAAGCCGAGGTCAACCAGATCAGGCACAACAGCGCGCTCGCGCACGGGCTCGCGGTCCAGGCGGTGCGCGCCCATGGCCGCCGCGGCACCAGGGTGGGGCCGGCCGAGAACATCGATGCCTGCGCCCCCGCGATCGACACGCCCGAGAACGTCCGCGCCGCCGAGATCGCGCTGCGCGAGATGAACGCCGGCTATCTTAACGTCATCATGACGGGCCAGTACACCGACGCCTTCCTGAAGTTCGCCGGGCGCGACGCGCCGAAATACACCGATGCGGAGCTGAAGATCATCTCTTCGCCGGTCGATTTCCTCGGCCTCAACATCTACGCGCCGCAGAACTACGTGGTGGCGTCCGACCAGGGCGCGGGCTTCATGCCGCTGCCGATCCCGAAATCGTTCCCGCACATGAATTCGGACTGGCTGCGCGTCGGTCCCGAGACGATCTACTGGGTGCCGAAGCTGGCGGCGAAGATCTGGAAGACGGATGCGATCTATATCAGCGAGAACGGCACCTCCGGCGAAGACGTCGTGACGCCCGACGGCAAGATCTACGACACCGATCGCATCATGTATTTGCGCAACTACCTCGCCCAGCTCCAGCGTGCCACCGCCGAAGGCGTACCGGTGCGCGGCTACTTCCTCTGGAGCCTGATGGACAATTTTGAATGGGTGTTCGGGCTCAACAAGCGCTTTGGGCTCTACCACGTCAATTTCGACACGCAGGTGCGTACGCCGAAACTCAGCGCCAGCTTCTATCGCAACGTGATCGCGAAGAACGCGGCGGGTGTGTGATTGCTCTCCCTCGCCCCGTTCTTGCGGGGCGCGACGAGCTTGGGTCGCGCTGAGAGGCCTGGGTGAGAGAGTTCCGTCAACGCGCATTGACTCCCTTCGCCCCCTGATTCAAAACGCCTCTAACCATTCAAAAAGAGGATAACGCCAATGACCGACGCACTTATCATCGATGCCTGCCGGACCCCGCGGGGCGTTGGCAAGGCCGGCAAGGGGGCGCTCTCGGGCATTCATCCGCAGCAGCTGGGAGCAACCGTGCTGCGTGCGCTCGCGACGCGCACCGGCATCGACACCGCCGACGTCGACGACATCATCTGGGGCTGCAGCGCACAGGTCGCAACGCAAGGTGGCGATCTCGGCCGCATGTCGGCGCTGGACGCCGGCTACGACGTGCGCGCCAGTGCCGTGACGCTCGACCGCTTCTGCGGCTCCGGCATCACCAGCGTCAACATGGCCGCAAGCTCGATCATGGCGGGCGCGGAAGACCTCGTCGTCGCCGGCGGCTGCGAGATGATGTCAATGGAAGGACGCCGCGGCGGCGGCCCGATGATGATGGACAACGGCAATCTGCGCCTGCGTGCGCAGCATCCGCAGTCGCATCAGGGCGTCTGCGCCGACGCGATCGCGACGCTGGAAGGCATCACGCGAAGGGACGTCGACGCGCTCGGCCTCGAAAGCCAGAAGCGTGCCGCGCATGCGATCGCGAACGGCCACTTCAAGAAGAGCCTCGTGCCGGTGCATCGCGAGGACGGCAGCCTCGCGCTCGACCATGAAGAATATCCGCGGCCGCAGACCACGATGGAAGGGCTGAGCGCATTGAAGCCCGCATTCCCCGCGGTCGCCGACCATGCGCTCGACGACAAGAGCACGACCTATCGCGGCCTCATCCTGCAGAAGTACCCCGACCTCGAAATCGACTTCATGCACCACGCCGGCAATTCGTCCGGCGTCGTCGACGGCGCCGCCGCGATCCTTCTGGCTTCGCCCGCTTACGCCAGGGCGCACGGCCTGAAGCCGCGCGCCCGCGTCGTTGCGATGGCCAACATGGGGGACTCGCCGACGCTGATGCTGAACGCGCCGGTGCCGGCGACGCGCAAGGTGTTGGCGAAGGCCGGGCTGACCATCGACGACATTGACCTGTTCGAGATCAACGAGGCCTTTGCCGTGGTTGCGGAAAAATACATCCGCGACCTCAAGCTCGACCGCGCCAAGGTCAACGTCAATGGCGGCTCGATCGCGCTCGGCCATCCCATCGGCGCCACCGGCTCGATCCTGATCGGCACCCTGCTCGACGAGCTCGAACGGCGCGACTTGAAGCGCGGTCTCGTCACCATGTGCGCGGCCGGTGGCATGGCCCCGGCCGTCATCATCGAGCGCATCTAGCGCGAGCGAAGCTCGTCGCGCTCCTTAGAAATAAGCGAGAGAAAGTACCCGCGATCGCCGCATCACGACGATCTAGCCTTATTTTCCGGGGTGAATCGCGGCCGGCCTTTCACAAAGAGGCCGGTCGTCGCTTGTCGAAAGCATCGAATCAGCTTTAGCAAGGCTGCGTGCGGGCCTTTGAAACAAGGTAAAATCCGCTGCCTGAGGCCTCTCCCGCTCCGGAAGTGGCTAAAAAGCAGGGTTTTTTGCCACAGAGGGCCAAAAAAGCCCGTAAAACCCCGACAAAACTGTGCAGAAGGCTATAGGCCTTCACCGGTTGGTCTAATATGCAGCCGTCAACGAATCAGAGGAGACACGATGGCCACCCAAATGTCGAAATCGCAGCTGATCGAAAAGATCGCGACCACCACCGAGCTTTCCAAGCGTGACGTCAAGAGCGTCATGGAGACGCTGACCGACGTCGGTCACAAGGAGCTCAAGAAGAACGGCCTGTTCCTGGTGCCGGGCTTTGCCAAGTTCGTGGTCATCAAGAAGCCCGCGACCAAGGCGCGCAAGGGCACCAACCCGTTCACGGGCGAAGAGATGATGTTCAAGGCCAAGCCGGCCCGCAAGATCGTCCGCGCCCGCCCGGTCAAGGCCGCCAAGGACGCCGTGGGCTAACGACGCAAAGGCCCCCTTGGGTAGAGGGGGCCTTTTGTTTGGGGCAGCCGCGAGGACTTGAGACGGAGGGCTCAACCCTTGCGGCGCTTCATCCTGACCGGGACCGGCTCAAGCCGCGGTCCTGATGCCGCCAGCGCATCGCGAACCCCGTCGATGGCGCGATCCAGCAACTGGCGCAGCCGCTGCGTCTTCCGCGATCGCTTCGCTCTTTCCAGCAGTTTCTTCATCGCATTCACTCCGCCGCTTCGACCTTGGCATCGGCTTGGGCCTCGGCCGGCTCGAGCGCCGCGGCGATGGCTTCGTCGACGCGCTCCAGCCAGATGAATTCGAGGTTGTCCCGCGCGCTCTTGGGGATGTCGTCGTAGTCCCGCTTGTTGCGCGCCGGCAGCATCACCCGCTTCAGGCCCGCGGCCGCAGCCGCCACCACCTTCTCCTTGATGCCACCGACCGGCAGCACCAGGCCGCGTAGCGAGATCTCGCCGGTCATGGCGGTGTCGCTGCGCACCGTGCGATTGGTGAGCAGGGACGTCAGCGCCGTGAACATTGCAACGCCCGCGCTCGGCCCGTCCTTCGGGGTCGCGCCCGCCGGGACGTGAACGTGGATGTCGCTCTTTTCGAACAGCTGCGGATCGATGCCGAGCTTCGTGGCCTTGCTCTTCACCAGCGTCATCGCAGCCTGCACGCTCTCGCGCATGACCTCGCCGAGCTGGCCGGTCAGGATCATGCCGCCGCGGCCTGATACCCGCGAGGCTTCGATGAACAGGATGTCGCCGCCGACCGGTGTCCAGGCAAGGCCGGTGGCCACGCCCGGAATGCTGGTGCGCTGCGCGATCTCGCCTTCGAAGCGCGGCTGGCCGAGCACGGTGCCGATATCCTTCGGCGTTACGACGACCTTGACGGCGGTGCCCTCGGCGACCTGCACCGCGGCATGGCGGAACAGCTTGCCGATCTCGCGCTCGAGGTTACGCACGCCGGCTTCGCGGGTGTAGCCGTTGACCACCAGCTTCAGCGCCTCCGGCTCGATCTCGGCCTGCTCGGCCGTCAGGCCGTTGGCCTCGAGCTGCCGCCGCACCAGATAGCGCTTGGCGATCTCCAGCTTCTCTTCCTCGGTGTAGCCGGTGAGGCTGATCAGCTCCATGCGGTCCAGCAGCGGACCCGGGATCTGGTCCAGCATGTTGGCGGTCGCGATGAACACCACGCGCGACAGGTCGAAGGGCACGCCCAGATAATTGTCCCGGAACGTCCCGTTCTGCTCGGGATCGAGCACCTCCAGCATTGCGGCGGACGGATCGCCCTGCACGCCGCGGCCCATCTTGTCGATCTCGTCCAGCATCATGACGCAGTTCCGGGTGCCGGCCTTCTTGATGCCCTGAATGATGTTGCCGGGCAGCGCGCCGATATAGGTGCGCCGATGGCCGCGGATCTCGGCCTCGTCATGCACGCCGCCGAGGCTGACGCGCACGAAGGGACGGTCCATCGCGCGTGCGATGGATTGGCCGAGCGAGGTCTTGCCGACGCCGGGCGGTCCGACGAAGCACAGGATCGGCGCCTTGCCCTGCGGCGCCAGCTTGCGCACCGCCAGATATTCGATGATCCGGCTCTTGATCTTCTCCAGGCCAAAGTGATCGGCGTCGAGGATGCGGCGCGCTTCCTTGATGTCGATCGGCTTCTCCGCGGGCAACGCCCACGGCAGCTCGATCAGCCAATCGAGGTATGTTCGGACCATGCCTGCCTCGCCGGCGGCCTCCGGCATGCGCTCGTAGCGGCGCAGCTCCTTCTTCGCATGAGCGTCCGCCTCGGGCGGCATGTTGGCCTTGGCGATGGCAGCGGTCAGCTCGGCGACCTCGGCCGCCTTGCCGTCGCCTTCGCCGAGCTGGCGCTGAATGGTCGCCATCTGCTCGCGCAGGATCGCTTCGCGCTGCCGCTCGTCGAAGCTGGCGCGGGTCTGCTGGCCGATCTCGTTGCTGATGCGCAGCACCTCCAGCCGTTCAGCCAGATGCTTCGACACCTTCTCGACACGCAAGGCGAGGTCGATGGTCTCCAGCACCTCCTGCTTGTCCTGCGGCTTGATGTCCATGAACGAGGTCGCCAGGTCCGCCAGCGCGCCGGGCGCGGTGGTGCCCTGGAACATCGCGACCAGTTCGGGCGGCGCCTGCGGCAGCAGCTCGATTGCCTCGATGGCCTGGCGTTGCAGGTTCAGCCCGCGGGCCTCGATCTCGGGCGTGCTGGTGGTCGGCTCCGGAATCTGCTGGATCCGCGCGGCCGGGAACGGCGTCCCCGGCAGGAAGTCGAGGATGCGCGCGCGCTGCACGCCCTGGCAGACGATGTGATGGGTGCCATCGGGCGCGGTGATGTAGCGCACGATGTTGGCGATGGTCGCGACCCGATAGAGGTCGTCCGGTCCGGGCTCCTCGGTCTCGGGGCTGCGTTGCAGGACGATGCCGACCGGTCGCTGCTCGCGCAGCGCCTGTTGCGCGGCGGCGACCGACTTCGGCCGCGCGATCGCGATCGGCGCGATGGCGCCGGGGAATAGCACCATCTCGCGCACGGGAATGATGATCAGCGCGTCTTCGGGAATCTTCACGTCGGAATTGCTCTGGGGATTGGTCGGTGCGGTATTCATTGGTTCGGTGGCCATGATCGACCTCAGGATTTGGCGAGACGCAGCGCGACGCAGCCGTCCATCACGAAGCGGCTGATGGCGTAGCGGCCAACGGGCAATGCAATGCGGCGTTCAAAACGCCCCTGCGGCAGTTCGAGCCGATGGATGCGGGCGTTGCGAAGCTCCGGCGGAAGGGTGCGCTGGCCGGAGATGACGAGCACGCCGTCATGGATGACAGTCTCGACATTGTCGGGATTGACGCCGGGAAGCGCGACCAGGATCAGGAGCTCATGCTCGGTTTCGAGTACGTCGATCGGTGGCTCCCAGCAGGCGTCCTGGCGGCCGAACTGCTGGCGCAGCCGTTCGGCGCGGGTGAGCGAGTCCAGGGCTTCGGACAACATCCAGTCGAGGGGATTTTTGGGTTGCATGATGCGGGCTCGGCGGTGGGGAACGCTGAATATGGGGCCGGTTCCCGAGAATTCCAGCCCGGTGGCGCGCAGGTGCCATGCGGATCGTGCGATCCGAAAAGACAAGCGCCGCGGCCTTTCGGGCCGCGGCGTTTCGTCGTCGCGCGATGTGTGGCTCAGGCCGCCTGGCGGTATTCCTCTTCCGCCTCGAGGTTGATCACGGAGGTGGCGAGCTCGGTCAAGGTGTGATCGGTCGCCTCTTCCTCGTCCAGCGTCGCCTGGAGCAGCCTCGCGGCGTCCTGCATGCCGAGCTCCTCGGCCCAGGTGCGCAGCGTGCCGTAGCGGGAGATTTCGTAATGCTCGACCGCCTGCGCGGCTGCGAGCAGGCCGGCGTCGAGCGCAGGAGCGTTCTTGAACTCCTTCATGATCTCGGCGCCTTCGTCGGTGATGCCGTTGATCGCTTCGCAAGGCTTGCCGCGGGCCGGCTTGCCCAGCATCTTGAAGATCTGGTCGAGACGTTTGACCTGGCCCTGGGTCTCGCGCAAATGCTTGTTGAAGGCCGCCGCGAGCTCCTTCGAGTTGGCAGCCTTGGCCATCTTGGGCAAGGTCTTGATGATCTTGTTCTCGGCGAAATAGATGTCCTTGAGCGTTTCCAGGAATAGGTCGCTCAACATCTTGGGCGCCTGACGGGCGCGGCCCGTCGACGATTTCTTGGTTGTGCGCTTCTTCGCTTTTTTGGCCATAAATCCTCCTCTTGAGGTGACACGGGAAGGCATCGCCTTCCTCAATCCTCAGGCGATCCAAGCCTTTCGGTGAACGAAAGTTCCAAACTGCAAGCTGCACTCGGCGCGTCGCTCAGGTCGGACGCTTGTAGGGATCTTCCTGCCGCTGCCGCGCCTCGGTGTTGCGGTCGAGCTGTGCGCGCTCGCGGCGTCGCAGGCGCCCCGCCTTCGCCACGCCGTAGACGAGGACCGCACCGAGCACGAAGGCTCCGATGAACCAGAGCCAGAGCAGGTTGCCCGAAAGGTGGCCCAGCAACATTCCAATTCCACTGTCGCTCATTGTGCATCTCCGGTGATTTTCAAAGCGGTTCTGCCGGGCTAAGTCAGTTCGCCAGCCATCGTTCCTGCGCCCAGGGAGCCCACCGAGACATGATCGACTTCTCCCTGTCCGCGTTCGTGACGTTGCTGCTGGTGGTCGATCCCGTTGGTCTCGTGCCCGCCTTCCTCGCCGCGACCGGAGGCATGCCCGACAAGACCAAACGCACCATCGCGCTACGCGCGCCGCTGATTGCGGCGTCGATCCTGGTGGTGATTGCCTTGATCGGAAACTGGCTGCTGCGCCAGCTCGGGATCGGCATCCCCGCCTTCCAGATCGCCGGCGGACTGCTGCTGTTCGGCGTGTCGTACCAAATGATCTTCGGCGACCGTCCGCATCGCGAGGCCCGCGAGGCTGACAAAGCAAGCTCCGAGCATGCCTCCGACGTCGCGGTATTCCCGCTGGCGATCCCGATGATGGCCGGTCCAGGCGCGATCGCGACCACGCTGCTCCTGACGGGCGATGCCGGCTACGGGCCGAGGCTCGCGATCATCGTCGCGGTCGTGCTCTCCGTGTGCTTGCTCTGCATGCTCTGCTTTGTCTCCGCGCGCCTGATCGCACGGACCCTCGGGCGGACCGGCAACGCCGTCCTTTCGCGCGTGCTCGGCATGCTGCTCGCGGCCTATTCGGTACAGTTCGTGATCAACGGAATCGCGGCCGTCCGGGCGAGCCTGCCGTAGGGCTGCGACAATCTGTTAATGCGTTGATTTTCATGTTTATTTCATGATGCCATGAGGCGGCAGACCGGATCGCACGCGATCCGGTCTGCTTTCTCTTGCGCTGCCATATTGCTTTGACGTACTCCCCGTCTGACAGGCGCCCATCGTCAGGAAATCGAGATGTCGATGACAGCGGACGAGCTCGACAAGAGACAGGCCATCATCGGCGCCTGCCGCCGCATGAACGCGCTCGGCATCAACCAGGGCACCTCGGGCAATATCAGCGTCCGGCATGCGGACGGGCTTCTGGTCACCCCGACCAGCGTGCCTTACGACGCCATGACGCCGGACCAAATCGTGTTCATGACGATGGCCGGCTCGCACGCGCCCGATCAGAAGCCGTCCAGCGAGTGGCGCTTCCACCTCGACATCCTGAAGGCCCGGCCCGAAATCGACGCCGTCGTCCACGCCCATCCGACCTATTGCACCATCCTTGCGATCATGGGCCTGGAGATCCCGCCCGTGCACTACATGATCGCAGCCGCTGGCGGCGACAGCATCCGCTGCGCGCCCTATGCCACCTTCGGAACGGCGGAGCTGTCCGAACATGCCGTGCGGGCGCTGGAGGGCCGGCTTGCCTGCCTGCTCGACCATCACGGCATGATCGCGATCGGCAAGTCGTTGGACAAGGCGATGTGGCTCGCCGTTGAGGTCGAGACGCTGGCGCGCCAATATCACGGCTGTCTCCAGATCGGAGAGCCGCCGCTGCTGTCGAGCGCGGAGATCGAGCGGGTCCGCCAGCGCATGTCCGGTTACGGCATGTCGGAAGGGTAGGGCGGACAGAAAGTGTTCCTGCGGATCAGACATCTCGCCGATCGCAAGGGGACGAACCGCGTCATGGTTCGGCTGCGGGCGCTGCTGCGCAGCAACGAATTCTATCTGATCCCGCTGGCGCTGGTGATCGGCACGCTTGCCGGCGCCATCGTGACGCTGATGGCCGAGATTGCGCAGATTGCCCATATGGTGATCTACGGCATTCCCATCGACGTCCGTCTGTCCGCCAATACCAGCGTCAGTCCCTGGGCCGCGCTGATTGCGCCCGCGCTGGGCGGATTGGCGCTCGGCATCATGGAGTGGTGGCGGCGACGGCTGAAACTCTCCAGCGCGGTCGATCCGATCGAGGCGAACGCGCTGCGTGGTGGCAATCTGTCGATGCGCGACAGCGTGGTGGTGTCGAGCCAGACGCTGATCTCGAACGGTTGCGGCGCCTCCGTCGGCCTCGAGGCCGGCTACACCCAGATCGGATCGGGCATCGCCTCGCTGCTCGGCAAGTTCTTCAATCTGCGCCGCAACGATCTGCGCCTGATCGTCGGCTGCGGCGCGGCTGCGGCGATCGCGGCGGCCTTCGGTGCACCGATCACGGGGGCCTTCTACGCCTGCGAGCTGATCGTCGGCGTCTATTCGGTCGGCAGTGCCGCGCCGATCCTCGCCGCCTCGCTCGCCGGTGCCCTGACCGCGCAATGGCTCGGCGGCGCGCCATACTCGCTCGAAATACCCAAGGTCAGTGCCGTCGGCGTCGAGCAATATCTGGCGCTGATCGGGCTCGCGCTCATCACCAGCGGCGTCGGCATCGCCGTGATGCGCTCGTCCTCGATGTTCGAGCGCCTGTTCAAATGGCTGCCGGTCTGGCTGCGCCCGGTGATCGGCGGCCTCATCGTCGGCGGCTTCGCGATTGTCACGCCGCAGGTGCTGGCGGCCGGCCACGGCGCGATGGTGCTCGATCTCTTTCACGACATGACGATCGGCCTGATCGCGCTGATCATCGCTTTGAAGGTGACGGCCTGCCTGATCTCGCTCGCCTCCGGCTTCCGCGGCGGGCTGTTCTTTGCCTCGCTGTTCGTCGGCAGCCTGATCGGAAAGTTCTTTGCCGCGGTGCTGCTCTTGATCAGCCCGAACTTCGTGATCGATCCGCTGGTCGCGATGCTGACGGGCATGGCGACGCTCGGCGTCGCCATCGTCGGCGGTCCCTTGACGATGTCGTTCCTCGTGCTCGAGATGACCCGCAACGTCGACGTTACCGCCGTGGTGCTCGCCGGCTGCATCGTCACCTCGATCTGCGTCCGCTTCATGTTCGGGCACTCCTTCTCGACCTGGCGCCTGCATCTGCGCGGCGAGACCATCCGCAGCGCCAACGACGTCGGCTGGCTGCGCAACCTCACCGTCGAGCGGCTGATGCGCTCCGATGTCGGCAAGGTGCCGTCGACCACGACGATCGCCGCGGTCCGCCGCGAATTCGCGCTGGGCTCGCGGCCCGGGATCGTCATCGTCAACAATGCGGACGAATATGTCGGGCTCGTCCTGCTGCCTGACCTGTTCTCGGGCGATCTCGACAGCATCGCCGACGAAATCCAGGTGATCGAGCTCGCGCGGCTGACCGAGATCGTGCTGATCCCGGAAATGAACGTGAAGTCGGCGATGGCGGTGTTCGACGAGGCGGAGGCCGAGATGCTGGCGGTGGTCGATTCCACCGACAGCCGCAAGGTGGTCGGCTTCCTCACCGAGACCTTCGCCCGCCGCCGCTATGTCGAGGAGATCGACAAGGCGACGCGCGGCGTGCTCGGGGCGCTGTCGTAAGGTCACGCGGAAGCGGGACGGCGTTCGTCAGGCGCCGTCGTCCGCGCCTTCTACCGGCCCGGTTGGGAGGGAGCCGCGACGATGCTAGTCACGATCCGGCGGACCAGTGGCAGCACCATCAGCAGCGTCGGAAAGGCGACGAGCCATGACAGCGCCCAGGCGCCCGGCCAGGTCGCGAGAAACGCCGGCGTTGCGCCGAGGCTTCGGAGCGTCGAAATGACCGACACCACGGCCGTCATGAGGATGGACAGCACGAATGGCATCACGATCGGCGCATAGCGCGCCGGCAGTTTGCGAACCGCAATCATCTGATTTCTCTTTGGAATAGGACGCGTCAGTCACGGTGAACCCAAGAATGGCATCGATCCCGACGGCGTCGGTTGATGCGTTGGTTCACGTAAAACGCTTACGGCGACCGAAAAACGGTGCGTCTGTTCATTATCCGCTCATGTTGGATGGTTCAAGCTGGATCCAGACGTTCGGTTTACAATCGTTCAAAGCGTGGCAGATTGCCGCGATCGCGAAACGATTTCAGTGGTTTGCGCATTAAGTCTTGTTTGCATGCCGCTTTGAGCGAGAACAGGGGAAGGTCAAGATGAATAAGAGACCGATGATTTCTGCAGCCGGCCGCAACCTTGTGTTGGCGGCTTTCGCAAGTCTTGTTCTGATTACGGCCTCTATCGCGCCTTCGGCTGCCAACTCATCCGCGCCCAGCAAGGCCGCTGCCGCGGGTCCGGCTGCTCCGGCTGCCACTGATTTCAGCGCGGCTCGCCGCCACCGCTACTATCGACGAGGTCCGAACGCTGCAGGCCTCGCTTTCATGGGCGTGGCGGCAGGTCTGATCGGCGGTGCGATCGCGGAGAGCAGGCGCCAGGAGTACTACGAGGACCGCTATAATTACGGCCCCGGTCCTTACTACGGCGGCCAGGGATATTACGGCGGCGGTCCCTACTATGGTCCGCGTGGCTATTATCAGCCGTATTAGGCGGCTGCCCTCGTTGCAGCCTCTATCGCGCCAAGGGGCGGTGTTTTACACCGCCCCTTGTTGCTTCTGCGCGAGGCATGTCATTGCGCGACCTGTGTCGCGGGTGTCAATCCGCGCGCGCGCAAAAATATTCCACTTTACCGAAATTCGGTTTTGGCGTATGTGTCGCTCATCCCGGCTCATTCTTGAGGGGCGATCCTGTGGTCGTCACGTTCGCGAGCCGGGCTTGCGGTGGACGCGGCAGCGTTCGGGTGCGAGAGGTGTGGGCAGGGCGGATTGCTCTCCGTGAGCCCAAAACTTCGTTCCGACGAGCGGCGCTGCTAGGCTTCGTCTCGTCATCAGGTCGGCGGCAACGTGCACAACGTCGTCGAAACCGGTGGTGAAATGGCGAGCCGTGCGTACGGCAAACCGTGTGGTCCTGTCGTCCAGTGATTTCTCGTGGGTTGGAATACCTGAAAACCCTCGATCATTGAAAGACTTACAAGGATGCCGTCCGGCGCTCCGTCCGGCCTGAAACAGCCGGGCCCTATTAGGCCCTAGTTTCACATGGTGGTTCAAACAGCCTTCCGTATCCAAGGAAAGTCAGTGCGTTGCGATGACAACGGGCCTTTTTCGGCTCCGACATCTTCAAGCTCCCGGCTGGCTGATCAGTCATTTACTTGGTCAGCTTCAAACCACGCTGGAATCTCCTCCGACGGAATCGACACTCTCGGCACGTGCGGGATGATGGTGCCCGCAGTGACAATCAATCCTTCGGCGAATTTCGCTCGCGCAAAATCCCGCGCTTCTGCTTCAGTGACGAACGTCTTGGTCAGGCGCGGAGTCGCCGTCTTTGCAGCGTGCCATCCATGGGCACTTCAAAAGTGACATACCACGTGTACTTCATACCGCGAGGCCGCTGCTCGTCATCGGTCCCGGTCCTCCGGGCCGAGATGACCGCGACAGCTCCTTTCTGCCAGTCACCTGCAAACTGGCTTATCGCCGCACGCCGACGCGGTTGACGCCACCATTGGCATTGCCACCGGCATTATGGCGTACCGCAGCGCGGGCCACTGGACGCGCACCCAGCACCACACCGGGCCGAGCAACGCAACCCGCCGGGTAGGCAGTGTATTGGCAGTACACGACCGCATTGGCTGGGCCTGGATTCAGCGTGAGACCTGCAAGGCCCAAGAGGGCGCTAGCCGCAATCCCGCTAATAGTCGCTGACTGGATCGAAAGACGCTTCTTGGGATGCATGGTGCGGGTCTCCCTTTTGTGCCTGCACAACAGATACACGGATGCCGTCTCTGGTGCGGCTGCACGCAGCGTGTCCGCTAAAGGATCGGGGGCGTTGACACAGATCAACCATGCGTTCCCCTAGCGACGCGGGAACCCCACAGAGGCGAGTGCAGCGCACACGTGTCGGTGCAGCTCCTGCGGCTCAGGTGATAGGGGTGGGCTTACTCGCTGAGCCGGTACTGCCGAGCTCGAGGGTGACGAGCCTCGCGAGAAGCGTCGCCGGATAAAGCTGACCGATCACGCTCTCGATGTTGCAGAGACTTCGTGCCAACGGATGTACCGGAACGATGTCTCCATACCCAGTCGACGTAAGCGTGACAAAGCTCATGTAAAAAAGCGATGCGGCAACCGAATGGTCGTCCTCGAAAGCTATTCCCTTGATTGCGTCGGGAGCCGCCAGCCCTACAAACAGGAACAGCGTTGCAAAGGCCACCGCAATCAAAAGGTACAGAAGGATCGCTCCGATAATTCGGTGATATGTAACGAGACCTCGCCTGAAAACGGCCTGAAGCACGACAACGCCCAACGTGCAGGCGATGACCAGCCATGCGCCCGCCAAAATGTGAAGGTGGTACGGTACTGGGTAGTAAATGCGCAAGAAGAATACGGCGACGTTGAAAACGAGCGCGAGCGACATCAGAACGAGAGCAGTCGGATTGTTGGAGATGATCACCATGCTGACGATGATCGCTAGCAACAGGCCATCCGCAAACAGATGAAAGGCGGTAATGCCCATTGCTTGTAGCGGGGCGAAGACAAAAATCAGTAATGCCAGCACTGCCGTGAGCACCGAGAGCAGCCAGTCAATGCGTTCTCCGCGCAAACGGCGCAGCTCGCTTACGGGCGTCTTCATCGATGTTCCTAAGGCCTGGCGCTGACCGCAGCGCTGCACCTTTGTACAATTCCGGACGAAAGCTCAGTCTCGTTGACCTAGATCAAGGGAACGGGAGCAAGCCCAGGCGCGCTCAGTGAATGGGTTAGTGGCCTGCCGCAGCCTGTTTGAGCGGCTCGATTAGCTCGTGCGCTGAGAACGGCTTCGTTGGAAATGCGAGGCATCCGGACAGCAGTGCGGCCTCGCGAACGGAATCGGTCTCCTTGCGGGTGATGAAAATGACGGGGACCAAAACGCCTCGTGCTTTGAGTTGATGTCGGAGATCGATCCCCGAGCGCAGGTTGAGATTGATATCCAAAATGATGCAGAGTGCGTTGGCGATCGGCGTGCTGCTCCAGCTCTTCGGCAGACGAGAAGAGGATCGGTTCATAGTCATGCTGTCGGAGGAGCCGCTGGACAGCCCTCAGCATTCCGGGATCGTTGTCATCGACTATGACTTGCCTACTGTGCACTCCGGGACCTACCGATCGCTTCCGGGGTGAAAGACGGGTAACAGCTCTCCGGAGCCGTGGCGTTTTAGTTGATATGCTGGCGATGCGGCCTGTTGCGCCGGTCGTCCCTGCGGACGGATCAACGGTCATTGTCGCCCTTGCAGCGCGGTTGTCCCGTGATGGCCGCCGACCGACGATGGTGCCCTCCGCAATCCCCTCGGCAAGGTACTACCGAGCTGCGAAGGAACTGCGGGGACAGCCCGACGCCGGTTATCGAGGGTATCTGCTGCGAGAACATCCCCGGTTGCAGTTACGCGAAAGCCACCGCGCGTGCTTTGCCGCTGCGCCCGATGCCGACCGAGTTCCGAGGGCAACGAAATGCCCAAAAACACACGCCTTGGTCTCGTCAAGCCGTTTCCGTCTACCTTTCGTGAAGGCGGTACGTATGATCTTCAAAAAGTTACGGTTCAGGGCACGACGTGGCCGCGTCAGCATAGCCATAATGACCTTTGCAATGATCGTTGCTGCGGTATGGGCTGTCGCGTACTTCCTACAAACCGCCCCGCCACGTCACATCGTGCTGGCTTCGGGACTGGAAGATGGCCTGCTCCACCGGTATGCGAAGCAATATATCGAGATCCTCGCTCGACCCGGGGTCACGGTAAAGGAACGAATTACCAACGGTCGGGGACAATCTACGGCTACTGCAAGATCCACAGTCGGGTGTTGACATCGGCTTCACGCAGGGCGGTATCGCAACTCTTCCGGAAGCCAAAAACGTAATCATGCTCGCGAGCCTCTACTACGTACCTATGTGGATTTTCCACCGCAGTACGGACGTGCTTACGCATGTTAACGAGCTGCGCAACCACCGGGTTGCCGTTGGTGTTAGCGGTAGCGGCGCTCGTTCATTGGGGGAACACATATTCGCGCTTAACGGTCTCACGATCAACAATATTTCGATGCAGCCGCTGAGCAACAATGCCGCACTGCTCGCACTGCAGTCGGGCGCAGTCGACGCGGCTATCTTTGTCGATGGAGCGGAAAACCACGCCGTCTGGACAGCGCTTCACGATCCAACTTTGAAGCTGCTAAGTTACAGCAAGGCTGAAGCCTACCATCGACGGCTCAGTTTCATCAGCAAACTGACGTTGCCACCCGGCGTGGTCGACTTGGCGAACAACATTCCGGAGCGAGAAGTCGATCTTATTGGCACCAAAGCGATGCTTGCAGCCCGTGACGGTCTCCACCCCGCGCTGATCCGTGGCGGGACCCTTCGCAATTCCATTACAAACTTAGCCGTCCAATCACTCCGATCTCTTAGAGGAGGGTTGGTCCGGCTCTCGCTTGACAAGCTTCCAGCGCTGGTCGTTCGAAGGCTTGAGATAGATCAAGGCCTTGATCGGCTCGAATGGCGCAAATTGCTGCGGTGGCGGGTTAACTCAGGGTAGCCCTATGGCGCGGTATATCGACAAAATCATACAGCCCGGCGAAAGGTTGCTGTATTCGACCAACGAACACTGGATGTACTTTCTACCCGCAATCGCTGCGTGGATCGTGATGGTCGCATTTTTGGTGCTGTGGCGCTTCTTTACTGCCGAAGTGCTGGCGTTGGCCTGCTTGGCCTTAGCGGCGGGAGCCGGGCTTGCGGCTTTGTACTGGATGGCGACGGCTTGGTTCCACCGGTGGACCACCGAGACCGACGTAACCAACATGCGGGTTGTCCACAAGACCGGTTTCATCAAGCGGGAAACTTTTGAGATGAGCCTCGACAAAGTTGAGAGCGTTGATGTGAAGCAGAGCATTCTTGGCCGCCTTATGGACTACGGCGACCTCACCATTCAGGGTGTGGGCGAGGGCACGCGAACCATTACCACCATCACTTCGCCGCTCGCGTTTCGCAACGCCATCACGACGAGACCGGTGTAACAGTCGCCTTGGCTGAAGCCGGAGAACCGCTGCTTGGTGCCGTTCAACAGCTTCGCAGAATACGCGCCGGAGCCGAACCCGGAGACCAGGAAAAAGTACGTGGTCTGGTTCGCGCTCGACGAGGACAGGCCGCTCACCGCCTTTGTTGGCATCTGGACCACGTTCAACGGTGATCGCGGCACGAAGTCGAAGCCGCTACCCGGCCCGCATCACGTCTATGGTTTTCTCACGACTTCGCCGAACGCGGTGGTCGAGCCGTCCATCCGAAGGCGTTGCCGGTGATCCTGACCACCGACGAAGAGAGGGACGTTTGGATGCGCGCACCCTGGGATGAGGCCAAGGCATTGCAGCGCCCGCTGCCGAACGACACGCTCCGGATCGTGATGCGCGGGCCGACAAAGAGGACAAGGCGACGGATCAAGAGCAGACGCTACCCTCGAGAGCGCCCTCGATGCAGGGGCACCGGCAGCGCGAAACTGTGGGTATGATGACGTTTTTGAGGTAGCTCCCTTTGACCCTTGCCCCTCGAACTTGCACGGTGGATGGACCTTAAAGAGGGACCAGCTAAATGTCGGGAGATATGTTTGCTTATGGCCGCTTTGGGATTGCCGCCTTGCTCATTGCCGGTGGTGTAGCGGCCATCTTTTGGGGGGACCGATTATTCCTTCATGGGTCGGGGCTTTCAAAGGGAATAGATAAACTCGATTTAAAATCAGACTGGGGAAAGGTATCTTTTGCAGGGATGAGCGTGGGCGATGTTCCGAGATAGATCGCTGCGAAGACACTGGCGGGCTGGCTACTGAGATGGACCTGTTGCAAGGACGCACAAAACCGGCGGGAGCCGCCACGTTCAGTTCCCTGCCATTCCCGCATTTGTCCTTTTCTCACGCAATTCCAACCCGATGGCGAACGCGCGGTGTTCTGTCTTCATCTGATCATCGCGTGCGAGAGTTTGCGCATCAGACGGGGATACGGAGGCCGCCCTCTCGAGTCGTTTTCTCACAGTAGCGCTACAAAACCGAGTCGCGGCCACCGCAACATTCTGCAGGCTGATTGGTGAACTGCCCTTTGGCTCCATTAGTCGGGCGACTTCTTGGTAGAGGCATTCTTCTCTATCGGTGACTTCGGCCGCATCGATAATCGCGGTGGCCTGGATCGGGTCAAGCTGCGCGTCGGTTCTGCATGATGCGCAAAGGATTGCCACCACAATGAAGAGCAATGCTCGCGTCATTTTCATCTCAGAAACCGGAAAGCTCGATAATTACCAGCCTGTCCCGATTCAAAAAAGGGCGATCGCCGAGCGGAAGGTTGATCTAAGTCAACTCCGATGTGTGCCTGGAGAAGAGTCGGCACGTTTCAAGGTGCTCGGGGGTCAAGGGCGGCGTGGTGGCGCCAGCAAAATTACCGCTATCAAGTGGCTTGTAACCGCTTTCTGAACGCGTTGCGGGCCCGTTAGCCAGTGCGAAGTGCTCAGCCGAAGATGCGTCTTGATCTGAATCAATTCTGCCGACGGCAGAGAGCAACATTGCTGTTGGGCCAAGGCATCTAGGGAACCGCTTTTCGCCGCGGCTGCGACTGACCACAAGAGACATGGGCCGGGACGGGCGGAGGAGGAATGCCAGCCGAAGTCGGTTTGCTGCAGGGGGACGTGATGCTCGAAACAGTGCTCGGCAGTGCAAGGTTCTTCCGGCGAACTGGTCCGCATCCACTCGCGCTCGTCGCTAGCACGGCGCGGGGTGTGGCAGACGAACGTGAATTATTGCTGGAAGGTTTGGCCCCTTTACAAGCGGCCGGACCGACTCAAGTGAGCTTTCTAGACAATCGCCGTTACGCTTCGGCCCTGGATCAAACCTCCGCCGGCGCGGTGCTCGTTCATCCTGATATGGCTTCACGAGTACCAGCGGCAACTGTGGCGATCCAAACGAGCGAACCGTATGCGGCTTGGGCCCGCGTTGCTGCGCTGTTCTACCCGGTGCCACCGCCTCGTCCTGGCGTTCACCCTTCGGCAATAATAGCGGATGGCGCTCAAATTGATCCTTCGACAGAAGTTGGACCCCTGTCTGTGATCGAAACCGGAGCGGAGATAGGGCCGGGTTGCCGGATCGGTCCTTGCGCAGTCATCGGAAGCGGGGTCACCATCGGGAGGGACTGCCGGATTGGCGCAAATGTGAGCCTTAGTTACGCGGTTTTGGGAGCACGCGTTTACGTGTATCCGGGTGCGCGGATTGGGCAGGAAGGATTCGGATTCGCCTCCACCAGCGACGGGTTTCTCTCGATCCCCCAGCTTGGGCGAGTTATTCTTGAAGATGATGTTGAAGTTGGTGCCAATTCGACTATTGATCGCGGATCATCGCGAGACACCGTAATTGGCGCTGGCTCCCGCCTCGATAACCTCGTGCAAATCGGTCACAATGTTAGTCTCGGCCGCTGTTGCGTCGTAGTTGCACAGGTGGGGATCTCGGGTTCAACTGTACTTGAAGATTTCGTCCGCGTTGGGGGGCAGGCTGCTATGGCAGGGCATCTTCGAATAGGCCGAGGTTCGGAAATCGGAGCGCAGGCGGGCGTCATTTCGGATCTAGCACCCGGTGCTAAGGTTCTCGGAAGCCCTGCCCAGTCGATAAAGACCTTCTTCCGACAGATTGCCACGCTTAAGAGGATCGCGGCGCGAGACCCGTGAACGCGAGTCTGCCTCAGTTGCAACAAGAGGCTCGGCTATTGATTCCCTTGGTATTCCAGCGTTCCTCGGCTCACCCAACGATCTCCTAGAACTCACAGCTTGGATCAGCCGACGATGGGGGTGCAAGGGCGCTTGGTCTCATCCGGGCGCCCTTGTGCTGTGGTCCTAAGCCCCGCGCCAGACGTGCAGCACGCCTTCGCGAAAGCCGCCGACGAACTGATCAGATACGTCCGGCGGCAGAATTTGGCTGAGATCATCAAACGACCCGCTCACCATGGTCGCAAGCTCGTGTGCCGACGCATGCTCTGCCCAGCGGCGACCCAACTCCAAACGTCGTTGCCGATCCGCCGTTGCGTCCATAGTCCTGGACTATCTCCGCGTCCGTGGCCCCGGCGAAGCGGATGCCGCGCCGGGGCCTGTACGTTCCCGCCAATCCTGGAAGCTTGGGGGCTGGAAAGAATCGGCAAGGCCACTGCAGACAAGCAGATCCGCAGTCTCTGGCTAGTGCACTTTGTGCCAATAGCCGGCCGGAAAGCGCTGTCGGGCTGACTGCGTAACAGGCTGAGCAAGGCCCTCCGAACAGCCCGGGCCGACGCGGGCGAGGAGATCGAGTCTGTCTCAAGAAGGCAAGTACGAACCCTCGTACTGCCAGCGTCCCGTTCTGCGGGCAGGACCGACTCGTGCAGACGCTGGCCCGCTTACATAGAAAGACCCCGGCGGTGCCGAGGCCTTAGTTTTCGAATGTTAGAAGAAATCAATAGCGAGCGGTCACCGGCGCACCGTACCCGCCGAAGCGATAGTTGACGCGCAGTGTGACCATATCGACGTCTTGGCTGATCCTGTTCAGCGCGCCAGCAACGACGGGGTTGGCTACCGAGAACGAGTTGTTCGCGTCACCCATGAACAGATGATCGTACTCGATGCCGGCTGACCAGTTCGGTGCGAAACCATACTCCCAGCCGACGCCTACAGTCCCGCCCCAGCGGGTTGAGCTCGCAGCTGCCAGTTCAGTTCCGGTGAGCGTGTCGAGGATGCTGAAGCGGTTGCTCGTCACTGCCGCGCCGCCTTTAACGTATAGCAAGGAAGCGTTCCAGGAATAGCCGATCTGGGCGGTGAACAGGCCAATGCCGTCCGTTTTTGTGCGGGTCGAGAACGCTGGGTTGATCAGACTGACGCGCTGGCTGCTGAGGTCCGCCCAGTCACCTTGAGCTTCCAGGCCGAACACCCACTGGCTTGCCTGCCAACGATACCCGACCTGACCGCCGATCAGGCCTCCAGAGCGCTCGCGACAGCCATCAGCGAAAACCACGCCGGCCGCGCCGACGAAATCCCAGCAATTGCGGCTTTGACCCCAGCCACCGTTCGCGCCGATGTAGAACCCGGTCCAGTCGTAGATCGGAGCGGCCAGCGCCGGCGGGGCCTTGGTGTACGGACGTGCCGCCATGTCGGCAGCGGAAGTTGGGGAGGCGAGCCCCAAAGCAAACAACGCAACGGTACCGAGCAGAAACTTCTTCATCAGAGTTCTCCATCCCCATGCGTCGGCGGTCGCCGACGCTGTCGCAAGTTGCAAGAGCATAATTATACGACTCGCTCCATGTCGTCCGTGTCCTGCCTGTCACACCGCAGCGCCAAAATGTGTGGGAGGGGGAACCCGATGCCCTCTACTAAGCTTAGGACTTAATTAACCTTCAGGCTCTTCCGCGGACTCGGATCTCCTTAGGCGGTACTGTCCTTCTTAATCGCCACAACCATTCATTATGGCCGCGGATAACTCCTCACTGCGCGTGGCCCCAGCGACCTTCATAATACACTGTCTGACTGCGTGTACCTGTTCGCACGTTGGTCCAAGCAGTGCAGCGGAGCGGGGTGCGCGTGACGGTCGTCTCCACACCTACGAGTCAACGCCCATGCTCGCACATGAGCTGCGGCGCCAAGCAGATGTCTTCACCGATCTCTTGGAACTGCGAAATAAGATTAGCTGCGATCCGTCAACTCGTCTGAGGCCGGGGTCTGCTGAACGATCTGCATCAGACGGGATCGCCTGACATTGCGGAAAAATTCCGAACTCTGAGCTGGTTATTAGTTCGCGTGGTCTGCTGTCGCGTGTGTAGTACTTCGCGCGGAGCAAAGGAGTTGGGGCGCCCTTGGTGGACTACGACCGTAGGAAAACTGCGGCGTCCAAATAGCAGCGCGGAAACATGGCCTGCAACTGCGCCCCGCGGAGGAAAATTGTGTGAGGCGACAAACCGCCTCGTTCTGAGATCCAACTCCGAACTGGAGCCGGGTACATCGAATAGATCATTTGCGTGGCTTCTCGATTTGTAATATGGCGCCCGCCGTCGCCGAGGTCCCAGGCTGCATGAAAAGCGAGCCTTGCCCTCTCAGTAACGCAGATCCTATTTGATGGGATCTTTGCTAATGCGATTGTACAGGCGGAGGCGCAGAGGCCATCGATAATCACAGTCTGGCCAGTCTCATTCAACTCATCATATCGATCAAGGTAACGTTGGATCAAGCCACCACGGTCATTGGCAATTCTCACCACTGCGTGGCTCTCGCCGGCGCATACAACCAAAAATGCTGAAGCGAGCAGCAGAGCAAGGGGTCTCATGATGTGCCTCCCCGACTGACATCAGATGCGCGAGAGCGTCTTCTCTGGCAGTAAATCCGGCATTCTCGTTTCCGGCTAACAGCAAGACTCCTCAACGAGTTTGCCTCACGCGCGGGAATGGAATTGATCTAAGTCAATAAACGGAAGTGCGACGTGAGTGTCCCAGGAATGGGGCATGTGTAACCAGCTTCGAACGCGGCGAGCGGACCTGTCGAAGCCCGCCAGGAGACTCAACTTAGTCCCCTGTGGGGATACCTGGTGGGTTTTCGTCCGTTGGATATAAACCGGCCTTCACCGCTCGCTCCAGCTCAGTCGACAGCGTGTCGAAATGCTGCGCAATCTTCGCCAAAAGTTCTCGCTTCTGCGGCGATGTCGCCAGCGCGCTAATCAGCGCAGCTTCTGCTGCTTGCTTTCGCAGTGCTTCCAGATGATCCCGGTGATCATTCACAGCGGCTCGCCATCCGGCCGGCTCATGGCAAGCGCCTGCGCGACGAAATTGTCAAATATGGGCACCGCGTCCTCAATCTTTTGGCAGCAGCCGCTGTCGAGCGAAAGCTCTGCACTGAGGTCGAACAGCTCTAGCCAGAACAGTGGCACACCATGCAGATCAAGTTCCGGGCCTCGCAACATCCGGATTTCACACTTTGCGACCATGGCGACTGAAACGGACATACCTAGATCGTTGTCCGGGATGCATGAGAGCCGAACGTAAGTCTGCGCGATCTTCAGTTCCGTAAGTGCCCTTCCGGGCGTGCTGCCGGCGATCAAAATTCAGTCCTGGTGTCTTTTGGAGGCATTGACCAATCGCGAGCGTCGCTCGGGGATTAGCCTGAGCATTGAGGTGAGGGCGGCCAGACATAGCCATGATCAGCAGACGCGCGCTTGCTATAGGTCGCCAGAGTTTTGATCTTTGAGGCCACAAATCCATTGCGGCGCAAAAGCTCTGCAAACGGACCGGTGCGCCTCTGTAAAGTAGCGAGTGGGATACCGGAGACGTCAACCTTAGATCGCTGCTCGCCCAGTGTTTGACCTAGGTCAAACATTGCGAACGAGATGACCTCAGGTATTTGGAAGAAATCGGAGCCCCCTCGACCTTTGAGTTCCCGCCAGAAAAGGAAAGCAGCGCTTGGCGTTCCGGAGATACGCAGTCGGGCAAAGCGTGAAAGGGCACTGCAGGGGGATGTTTCTATGTGGAAGTGCGGGGATCGCCCTATGATGGCTCGCCCAAAGATGTGGGCGTTGATGTCTTGAGCAGGGCAGGAGCGAGCTATAGGTCGGCGGGAAGCCTGAGTGCGATACCTAGCGCGACGGGCGGTATTGCTCGGCTGGCCTGCGCGCGGGTCGCTACCTCGGGCCAAGACACAGCTGCGCTAGTGTCCAAGGCGGGATTGACGCTGAACGACTTCCGCGACCCAGCAGTCCGGCTCGAGGTTGCGACCCAGATCAAGATTCTGGAATTGGCTGCTCAAGAATTGGAGGATGACATCTTGGGCTTCCGGCTCGCCCGGAGCTTTGATCTGCGTGAGATCGGCCTTGTCTACTACGTTATGGCTTCGTCGGAGAATGTCGCCGATGCGCTTCGTGCCGCGGAACGGTACAGCCGGATCTTGAATGAGGGAGTCCGGCTGCGTTTCGACATGGAGAAGCATACTGCGACCGTTGCCCTCGAATATGTCGGTGTCGATCGAAGCGGCGAGCGGCAACAGATCGAACTCTGGATAGTTACGCTGGTGCGGATCTGCAGGCAGGTAACGGACGGCCGTGTGGTGCCGTCTCGGCTGCAGGTGAGGCATCTGCGAACCGGCATGCCCCCCGAATTTAGAACGTTCTTTGGCAGAGACGTCGAGTTCGGCGCTGACGGCGATGTGATCTCTTTTCCGGTGCAAGTGGCACTGCTCCCGCTGGTAGGCCGCGACGGCTATCTGCACGATTTGTTGCGATGCTACGCGGAGGAAGCGCTGATGCGGAATGCGCCGCATGGCGCGACGGTTCATTCAAGGGTCGAAAAGACGCTCACCACACTGCTGCCTCACGGTAGAGGCGTCGCGAAGGAAGTCGCGCGGCAGATAGGACTGAGTACCCGCACCTTGTCGCGCAAGCTTGGCGAAGAGAAGACGTCCTTCGCTGAAATTCTTGACCAGTTACGGGCGGCGCTCGCCAAGCGCTATCTCGAAGAGGAGCAGCTACCCGTGTCTGAAGTTGCGTGGCTGCTTGGTTATCGCGAACTGAGTTCCCTAACACACGCGTTCAAGCGATGGACCGGAATGACACCACGACAGTTCCGGTCAAGCTCTCAACGCGAGCTGAGTCGCAGCGAAAAGCCCTGATTGCCTTGATTAGTTCGACGAGCGGAGTACTTGCCCGGCGTGGAGCGGAGAAAGTGTGACGTCATGGCGCTCGGGTTTGCAGGCCGGCTCAAGTGCTATTCATAGTGTACTCAAGGACGATGCCCTTTGGTGCACTTGCGAGGTCCTCTACCCTGCTTCAGCTTGCAGTAGTTCACTTGGAAGAGGGGGAGATCATGTCTTGTCATGCCTCGATCCGACGGCACTTCCCGGACCCGTCAATCACGATCGAAGATACCCGCGAGAGGTCTCTGGCGCGAGAATCGCGGCCAGGTTCTATTTTGATCCTCGCAGGATTCCGAACCGAAGTTGAGACCCAATTAGTGATCGATCGACTCTTGAGCGAGTACTTTACGCCCGAATCGCGGCAGGCGTAAGCGCCACCTCACGGTCTCTTGCGTCAGTGTGCGCCATCCTTAAATTGACGTGACGAGCACTTCGTTGCCTTCGCGAGGACATACTTTGCTTGAGCCGGGATGGTTGGCAGGGACATTGCTTCGCCGCCGTTGATCTAGATCAACTAGGCAGTCGCCACAACGCCCGAATACAGTTGTGGTCACGGGATGTGTGATCACGATGTTGCTTGGTCTGGTATCCAATTGTTGCTCGGGAGGTCATCACAATGAGGTGCAGATTGCTTCTGCTTGCGCTGGTCTTAGTCTCCTCAGCTTTGGCCAGTGAGGCGCGCGCCACGACGGCCGATATTCGCAGCATCACCTGTGGCGAATATCTTGCCATGTCGGCTGCACCGTCGAGCAAGTTTTCGGCTTGGATGACCGGCTGGTTCAGTTATGAAAGTCGGAGGACGTTTGTAGATTTTGACCTGCATCGGGCAAATGTCACAAGCGTAAGAGGGTGGTGCCAATCCAACCCAAATGCCAGTGTGATGGCAGGGCTAGAAAAATCGATAGGCGTAAATGCGGTGCCTACTGCTACGCTGGATTTTAACAAGATCACTTGCGGAACTTGGTTGGCATACGGTTCAGCGGATCAAGATTTTGTAAGATACTTCATGAGCGGCTATTACAACGCAGCGGCAAGCAACAGTGTATTGGATTACGACCGCCTGCAGCGGAATTCCAGTGCGGTCGTCGCGTATTGTAAGAAAAACAAATCTCGCACTCTACCAACGGCCATTCAGAACAGAGCTACCTAGGTCGAACCAGTTTGCAACCGCTTGCAAGCAACGGATCGCGCCCTGCATTAGCGTAGCTCCTGCGTAACAGCGCAATTCATTTGAGTTTCGCTCAGTGTGGCATGTTGGGCTGGACTCGGCTCGTCAACTTGAGAGCTTGGCGAAGGTCGTCAAGGCAGAAGGCAAGGGCTGCGGGCCTAACAAAGGCGGTCGAACACCGTAGAAGGAGTGTTGTGCTGAGGGGCGCCTAGGCCCCGCGCCAGACGTGCAACACGCCTTCGCGAAAGCCGCCGACGAACTGATCAGATACGTCCGGTGGCAGTATTTGGCTCAGTTCATCAAACGACCCGCTCACCATGGTCGCGAGCTCGTGTGCCGACGCATGCTCTGCCCAGCGGCGACCCAACTCCAAACCTCGTTGCCGATCCGCCGTTGCGTCCATAGTCCTGGACTATCTCCGCGTCCGTGGCCCCGGCGAAGCGGATGCCGCGCCGGGGCCTGTACATTCCCGCCAATCCTGGAAGCTTGGGGGCTGGAAAGACTCGGCAAGGCGCACCGTAGACAAAACAGATCTGCCGCCCGCGGCTACTGCACTTTGTGCCAATGGGCGAATGCGACCCGAGGGGCTGTCGGGCTGCCGGCAACATCGATCGAAGTCCCCAGGTGGCTCGACGAGCGCGTCGCCGCGAACGACCGCGGCGGCTCTCAGCCGCATTGCAATCGCTTGGCTCTTTCGGAGTACGAGCCCTTAGTCAGCCTGTTATGCAGAAACCGCACGCGCCGAAAATGAGACGGCTTCAGTCTGGATGACTGAGCCGGTGGGGCGTCTATGTACCTTGGGAGGAAGTTAGCACGGCGGTCCGTTGTGCGATCTTTGACTTCGATGACGACGATGGTTGCGGCTTGGTTGCCGTCGACAGCGTGGTCATCGGCCGGAACGACAAGCAAAATGGTCATAGATTTCGCGGACGCGGCTTGCGTGATTTCAGTCATGAGGCCGAACCCTAGGCTTGGTTTGAAGAAGCAAAATCCGATCCTGTACCTCAGGACAATTGGCTCTATGGCCGAATTGAAGTTTTATTATCCCGTCAACGGCACCCCCAAACGCCGTGACCAACCAACCCAGCCCCCCAATGCCGCCCCAGTTTCCCAAACGCTGGGGCGGCAACCCGTTTTGGCCAGTTGGTCGGCTCTGTTGAGCCCGTATGGGCGTTCGTAGTTCAGGCTCCTTTTTGATTCTCTCAATTTCTGCCAATGGACTTCCGACTGTGGCAGAGTTTTGAAATTGATCTTGAGTTCGAAATCGCGAGCGCCCGGCGGCTCTATGCTGACGATGTCCGCTCGCGGGGAGCAAGGCAAACATTGCACCGCGAGGTCGCGACTTCTGTTTTTGACCAAAAGCGGCCATTGTTCGTTCGAGGGCACCCAGTCAACGAGAAATCAATGGTTGGACAGGAATTCCAACGTGAGCTTGTTGAACACGTCCGGATTCAATCGCTGCATGCCATGTGCTGCATTCGGTATCACCACCGTCGCAGGAAACTCCCGGCACTTCCGCATTTCGCGGTACATCAACTCAAACTTCTTTGGACTTTTGTCGGCCGTCATGAGCAGCACGGGGAAGTCAAACTTCTTGACGTCAGCACATGTGCTGATCGGGCGGTCTTTGTCCCCCAACGCCGAGTAAATATTTGCTAGAAACATTTCCTTCGTAGGTTCGGGAAACCTTAGCCAGGTGCCGGGGCCGCTCAACGTGTCGACGAAGATCTCCGCAGCTCTGGCTGTATCACCGGCTCTTAAGTTTTCCTGCAAGGTCCCGATCAGCTTTTTTGTGAAATCTCCGGCTTCTTTTGCCTCGGCGGTCTCGGACACCGGCATTTCGATGCTGCCATCCGGCAGCACCAGCGTTCGAATGACTTCGGGGTGCGATTTCGCAACCTCGACTGCAACCGCGCCACCGCGCGAGTGCCCAACGAGGTGCACTTTCCCGAGATTCAATTTGTTTATCAACGTAGCGATGTCCTGGGCGTGCTGCTCGATTGAGAAATCGGTGCCGCTGCCATCCCAGCGTTCTGGGTAAAAGTGCCTTAGGCTGACCGCAATCACCCGGTGAGCGACACTAAAGGCGCCGAATTGGGCATTCCAAATCCGGTAATCGCTTGTAGAGCCGTGCACCAGCACGATGGGTGTACCCTCACCCGCTTCCCGGTAGGCCATGGGATAACCGTTGATGGCTTCCCATTTCAATTCCGATGGAATGGGCCAGTCGGGCTTGACCTCTTGTGCCCACAGTAGTGTGCTCGTGCAGGCGGCAAATAGAAATGAGACCACGATGCGGCGCATTGAACTTCCTCCTCAGGCAGGTCTCCGAGAGGACTGGTTTGCCGCCAGCATAGTTCTCCACAACGCGCATGGCAGCAAGCGATAACCGAGCGCGCGTATTTTTCTTGCTTCATGTGAGTCCGGTTGTGGCCCTAAGCCGAAGAGCAGTTCAGCCGCCGTGATGTCCGCTATCGCTGGTGAACCGGACGCCGAGCTGAACTTGGCTCGCCAGCCGCTTTTGACCCTGAACGGAAGTCGCAGACCAAGACCCTCCGAACCTCTGGCACGGACACCACCCGACGAATCCGGCGGTGGCGCAAATGCGAAGTGCGGCGGCGTCTCCTAGGGCGACCTTCGCATAGACCAGAGGATAGCGTTCGTGAGGAGTCGCTGGTAGCGGCAATCCTGCCAAACTGACGGCTCGTGGCCCAGCGCCGAATAAAATACCCGTCCCTCGCCATAGAACCGGGTCCAGGTGAGAGGCCAGCCATAGAATCGCTGATGCACGCCGTTCTTGCCAAGGTCCACCGAGCTTGGGTCGAGGCGCAGGAGCACGCGTGATCCACGATAATCGAAGTCGCTGATTTGGTAGATCTCGTCCTCAACTTGCAACGAATTTCCGAGGAAAGCCACCAGGGGATCGCCAGGATCAACCACCTCGATCTTCACGGCCTGATGCCAAGGATGACCATTAAAGTAGCCGCCGACCAGATCGAGATAGTCCGGCCAAGTGTAGAATGTGTCCGTCGCAGAATGAACACCGAGGAACCCGCGGCCCGAGCGTACAAAGCTGAGAAGAGCTCTCTTTTGCGCGTCGCTCATCGGAAGTTCTCCGGTTGTGTAGAACATCACCGCCGCGTAGCGCTCGAGGTTTTCGGCAGAAAATTCGGACGTGTCTTCCGTTGCAGTGACTTCAAAGACACCCGAATTGCTTCCGAGCTGGGCCAGGATTACCTTGGAAAGCGGTATGACATCATGCCGATAGCCGGCGGAGTATGTGAAATAGAGGATGCGCTCTGGCGGACGCTCCGCATGCGCGCCGAGTGGTCGGATTGCCGCAGCGCCGCCGAGGAGCGCGATGAACTCACGTCGCCTCACAATCGCCTCCGCCAAAGCCGACCAACCATGTTTTGAAGAAGCCTAGCACAGATCAGCCCAGCACCGGTCTTGGGGCATCGCCGTCCTATGCAACGCTGCTGGCCCATCAGCGAAGTGGCGAACCGTCTCATTGAGGTCAGCTTCGTGGGTGGAAGCGGACTGGTTTTGCTCAGGCCGGGTTCTTCGCACCTTGACCCGAAGCAGACGAACTTGGGAAGGTGCACGACCCCCGAACTGCCGAGCCGAGCCGAATACTGAGCGCAGTGCAACGGCGCTCGCGGTGACCTAGCCGGTATTTTTGACCGCTTCAGCCAGTATCTCGTAAAGCTGCTGCTTGCTGAATTGCTTGGGCTGCTGCCTCTCCGCTGCGTTCCGCGACACCTTCTTTGCGACTGGAAGGGCGCAAGCTGCCGACGACGTCGCCCT
>NZ_JBVVPR010000026.1:85104-102425 GCF_055811835.1 Bradyrhizobium sp. WSM4874 | reverse complement strand
GGCTAACCCACCCTACGATTCGAAATTCAGTTCTGGAGTGCTGCAGCGTGAATCCAAGGGAGCTGGCGATGGCCGACGAAGCGCGTTCGCGATTGGGCCGGGGTCTTGCGAGTCTGATCGGTGACGTCGGGGGCGAGGCTCAGCATGTCGATCGGCCGCGCGCGCAGCGCAAGGTGCCGATCGAGTTCATCAAGCCCAATCCGCGCAACCCGCGCCGCACCTTTTCGGAAAGCGAGCTCAGGGAGCTTAGCGATTCGATCAGGCAGCACGGCGTGATCCAGCCGATCGTGGTGCGCCCGGTGAAGGGGGCGCAGGACCGCTTCGAGATCATCGCCGGCGAGCGGCGCTGGCGCGCCTCGCAAATGGCCGGCCTGCACGAAGTGCCGATCGTTCCCGTCGACATCAGCGACAGCGATGCGCTGGAGTTCGCGATCGTCGAGAACGTGCAGCGCGAAGACCTCAACCCGATGGAAGAGGCGCTCGGCTATCACGCGCTCGCCAACGAGTTCAAACGCAGCCAGGACGACATCGCCAAAGTCGTCGGCAAGAGCCGCAGCCACATCGCCAACATGATGCGGCTGACGAAGCTTCCCGCCGAGGTGCAAGCGTTGATCACGAGCGGTGAGCTGACCGCGGGTCATGCGCGCGCGCTGATCGGCGTGCCTGATCCGCTCGCGGCTGCCAAGCGCATCGTCGAAGAGGGCCTTAACGTCCGCCAGACCGAGGCGCTGGCGCATGAAGAGGGCGTGCCGGAGCGCAAGCCGCAGAAGGCCCGCACGGGAGCGAAGGAAAAGGACCCTGATACGGTCGACCTGGAGAAGCGCGTCAGCGACGCGCTCGGGCTCAAGGTCACGGTGAGCCACCGCGACCCCGGCGGCTCGGTCCAGATCAACTACCGCAACCTCGATCAGCTCGACGAGGTCATGCGGCGGCTGGCAAAGGGCGCGGTGTAGCCGTTGTTTTCGCTCTCTCACCCTCACCCTGAGGAGCCGCGAAGCGGCGTCTCGAAGCAATCCAGAATCTTTCCGCGGAGAGATTCTGGATTGCTTCGTCGCAAGGGCTCGTCGCAATGACGAGGGGACAGACAGAGCGGGTGCTCAGCCCCGCCGCTTCGCGTTCGCGGCGATCGCCATCAGCGTGCGCTGGGCGATGGCGGCGGCGAGGGTAGATTGCTTGCGGGTGTCGAGCGCGGCCGTCGCGAGCTGCTCGATGATGGCGGCGAGACGCGCCACGCTGAAATTACGCAGTGCGGTTTCGACCGCGGGCTTCCGCGAAAAATGCAGGCGCGGGTAGCCGCTGTCGAGCACGGCGGAAGCGGGCGTGCCGTCGGCGATCGCGAGGGCCGATTTGTGCAGCCACGCCGCCTGACGCTGCGCCGCAGAGATGATCACGCCGGGGTAGGTGCCGGCGATCATGGCTTTGGCAAACTCGTTCTCGACGATCTCGGGCCGGCCGGCGAACGCACCATCGACGATCGGATCGAGTTTCAGCTCCGACGCATCGGCGACCACAGCCATCACGTCATCCAGCGTGATCTCGCCCTTGCCATGGGCATAGAGCGTGAGCTTGCGGAGCTCGTTGCGGGAGGCCTGTCGGTCGCCGCCGAGGAACGACATCAGCGCTGCGCGGGCGTCCTGCGCGATGCGCAGATTGGCGATGCGGAGCTCGTCTTCCATCAGCTTGGCGAGGTCGCGCTCGGTATCGGGATAGCAGGCGATCGCGACGGCCGTCTTGGCGCGCTCGCAGGCCTTGCGCAGTGGCGATTCCGGACGCAGCTCGCCGGCCTCGATCACGATGCGGCAATCTTTCACGCCCATCTCCGCCAGCGTGTCGATAGCGCTGGCAAAGCTGCGCGAGCCGGCGCGCACCCGGATGGCGCGGCGGCCGCCGAACAGCGGCACCGTCATGGCCTCGTCGACGAGGCGCGACGGCTCGGCGGAGAGCTCGTCACCATCGACCTTGACCAGTGAAAAGGGATCGTTTGGATCGTCGACAGCCGAGGCGATCAGCGCATCTGCGCGTTCGCGGACCAGGCCGGCGTCAGGACCATAGAGCAGGATGATCGGACGGCCCGCATCGGGGCGGGCGAGAAAGGCGTCGATCTCTTTTCCGCGCAGCGCGACCATGTTGCCTGGGGGTCGTCATTCCGGGCGAACCGGGATGACGGGATGAATTAAGTGCCCGCGGTGAAGAACGAGGCGAGGCGAGTCGTGATGTTCTCTGCGATCTCGTTGGCGGCACGATCCTCGGCATCACGTATCGCGCGGTTGCGGCTGAAGCGCTGATAGGAGCCGGGCATGTCGTAGGACACGCGGGAGAACGTCGTGCCGGTCATCACCGACCTGCCGCTGACCACCTCGATCAGATTGTACTGGGCGTCGAGGCCGTAGTTTTCGCTGCTCGGCAGGCCGGTATTGGGATTGACGATCAGCGACGTCTTGCTGCTTGCGAAGCGGATCTCGAGGCGATGGGTCGGCGGCATGCCGGTGGCCGTGCCATAGAGCTTGAAGGCCAGCGCGTTGCGGACCTCGACGCCGACGCGGGCCTCGCGCGACGCGTTGGCCTTGGCGATCGGGGGCAGATCGACCCCCATCAGCTTCTCGCGCAGGCCGGGGGTGCCGTCGGTGTGCTCGGCATACATCGGGTGGAAGCAGCCGGCCGTCATGGCCGCCAATGCGGCGACCGCCAGCAAGCGGGCTGCGGTGCGGATCCTAGCCGACAACATTCACGATCCTCTTGGGGACGATAATCACCTTGCGGACGGGCTTGCCGTCCAGGGCCAGTTTTACCGCATCGAGGGCCAAAACGGCAGCCTCGATTTCCGGATTCTCGGCCGCTGTTGCAACTGTGACCTCGCCTCGCTTCTTGCCGTTGACCTGAACCACTAGGGTCACACTGTCTTCAACCAGCAAATCGCGTTCGATTTGGGGCCAATTGGCCTCGGAAACCAGCCCGCTGTGGCCCAGAACCTGCCAACACTCCTCGGCCAGATGCGGCATCATCGGGGAGAACAGCTGGACCAGGATCTGGCTGGCCTCCCGGATCGCCCAGGCCAAGTCTGGAGCCGGCTGGCCGGGACGCTGCAAGACCTCCGCAAACGAATTGGTGAATTCGCGGATATGGGCGAGGCAGACGTTGAAGTGCAGCCGCTCGATCCCGGTGGTGACCTTGTCCAGCGCGCCCTGGGCGGCCTTGCGCAAGGCGGTGGCGTCCGGGCCGAAGCTGGCCGGCCGGGCCGCCGGCGCGGACTTGCCGGGTTCGATGGAGTCGTTCACCAGCCGCCACAGCCGCTGCACGAAGCGCGAGGCGCCCTGGACGCGCTCATCGCTCCAGATCACGTCGCGCTCGGGCGGGGAGTCCGACAGCATGAACCAGCGGGCGACGTCGGCGCCATAGGTCTCGATGATGTCGTCGGGGTCGACCGTGTTCTTCTTCGACTTCGACATCTTCTCGATCGGGCCGATCTGGATGTCTTCGCCTGACGTCAACAGCGTGGCGCGGCGGCCGTTGGCGCCGGTCTCGACCTTCACCTCGACCGGCTGGACGTAGGTGCCGTCGGCCTTCTGGTAGGTCTCGTGCACCACCATGCCCTGCGTGAACATGCCGGCGAACGGCTCGTCCAGAGCGATGTGCCCGGTCGCCTTCATCGCGCGGGTGAAAAAGCGGCTGTAGAGCAGATGCAGGATCGCGTGCTCGACGCCGCCGATATACTGGTCGACCGGCAGCATGCGGTTAGCGACCGCAGGCGTCGTCGGCGCGTTCTCGTTCCAGGGATCGGTGAAGCGCGCAAAGTACCAGGACGAATCCACGAAGGTGTCCATGGTGTCCGTTTCGCGGCTAGCCTTGCCGCCGCATTGCGGACAGGTGGCGTGCTTCCAGGTCGGGTGATGATCGAGCGCGTTGCCCGGCTTGTCGAAGCTCACATCTTCCGGCAGCACCACCGGGAGGTCGGCATCCGGCACCGGCACCACGTCACACTTCGGACAGTGGATGACAGGAATCGGGCAGCCCCAATAACGCTGGCGCGATATGCCCCAGTCGCGCAGGCGGAAATTCACCTGGCGCTCGCCGACCGGCGCGTTGCCGCGAAGCTCGGTTTCGAGACGCTTCGCCACCTCGTCCTTGGCCTGATCGATGGTCATGCCGTCGAGGAAGCGCGAATTGATCATGCGGCCGTCACCGTCATAGGCGGTATCGGTGATGACAAAGCTCTTGGGATCTTGGCCTTCGGGGCACACCACCGGCGTGTTGCCGAGAGCATATTTGTTGACGAAATCGAGATCGCGCTGGTCGTGGGCGGGGCAGCCGAAGATGGCGCCGGTGCCGTATTCCATCAGCACGAAGTTGGCGACATAGACCGGCAGCTTCCAGCTTGGATCGAACGGGTGAACCGCGCGGATGCCGGTATCGAATCCCTGCTTCTCGGCGGTGTCGATGATCTCCTGCGCCGTGCCCATCCGCTTGATCTCGCCGATGAACTCGGCGAGCTTCGGATTCTTCGCGGCGGCCGCCTGTGCCAGCGGATGATCGGCCGAGATCGCCATGAACTTCGCGCCGAACAGCGTGTCGGGGCGCGTCGTGAAAATCCTCAGCTCGCTCTCGCCGGCCGGCGTCGTCGCCGCGTCGAGCGCGAAGCGGATCAGCAGGCCCTCGGACCGGCCGATCCAGTTGCGCTGCATCAGCCGCACCTTGTCGGGCCAGCGATCGAGCGTATCCAGCGCTGACAGCAGCTCCTGCGAGTACTTCGTGATCTTGAAGACCCACTGGTTCATTTCCCGTTGTTCGACAACGGCACCCGAACGCCAGCCTTTGCCGTCGATCACCTGCTCGTTGGCGAGCACGGTCATGTCGACGGGGTCCCAGTTCACCTTGCGCTTTTCGCGCTCGGCGAGACCTTCGCGCAGGAAGTCCAGAAACAACTTCTGCTGGTGCTTGTAGTAGCTGGGATCGCAGGTCGCGATCTCGCGGCTCCAGTCCAGCGACAGCCCGATCGAGCGGAGCTGCTTCTTCATCGCGGCGATGTTGTCGTAGGTCCAGGCCTTCGGCGCCACCTTGCGCTCGATCGCGGCGTTCTCGGCCGGCAGGCCGAAAGCGTCCCAGCCCATCGGATGCAGCACGTTGAAACCCTTGGCGCGCATGAAGCGGGCCAGCACGTCGCCGAGCGTGTAATTGCGGACATGGCCGATATGGATGCGCCCCGACGGGTAGGGGAACATCTCCAGCACATAATATTTCGGCCGCGGATCGTCGTTCTTGGAGACGAAGATCGCCTGTTGGTCCCAGGCGGCTTGCCAGCGCGGTTCGGCGTCGCGGGCGTTGTAGCGTTCGGAGGTCATGGAATCGTTGGGTTTTCGTGGATCTGGGCCGTCTAAAGACGGCGGACTAGGCCATAGAAGTCCTCAGGGGGTCAATGGGTTGCCGCAATTTGGGAACCTTCGGCGCTGCACCGCATAACTACTGAGGCCGCGTTGGGGCGTGATTAAGGGGTCGATGCCAGTTTGCGACTGACCAGAATTCTCAAGACTTGTGATGGACGCCAGCTTCGACGATCCCGATTACGACTATGCCGCGTCCGTTGCCGAACGGGCGATGCGGAGCATGGCCGAACAGCGGATCCCTGCCACGCCGGCCAATTTCGCCGTCTGGTTTCGCTATTTCGCGGGCAGCCATGACGATCTGCGCAACGCCATCGACCTCCTGATCGATCATAACCGTCCCTTCGACGTCAGGACCAATCAGGATCTGTTCAAGACCTATGTCGCGCCCAAGGGGGGCGCTATCGTCTCGGAGACCTCGGAGCGGCTGCATGCTCTCATGGGAGCGGCGAAGGATTTTCTAGCAACCGCGATCGCCGACAATCACTCCCAGATGCAGGCGATCAACGAGGTCGCGGACCAGGGCAAGGCCGGCGTCGATCCCAAAGCGCTGGTTGCCCAGCTCATGAACGAGCTGGGCCGCGCGGCCACCCGCGCGACGCGGCTCGAGGCAGGCTTTGCGGAAAAGACCCGCGAGCTCGACGTGATCCGCGCCTCTCTCTCCAAATCAGAGGAGCGTGCCCGGACCGACACGCTCACAGGCCTCGCCAACCGCCGGGCGCTCGACGAATTCCTGCGCAAGGCGCAGACAACTGCGGACTGGGGCGAGCCGCTCAGCGTGCTGATGCTCGACATCGACCACTTCAAGACCTTCAACGACAGTTTCGGCCACGGCGTCGGCGACCAGGTGCTGCGCCTGATGGCCAAGGTGCTGCGCGAAAAGGTCCGCGAGCAGGACCTGTCGGCCCGCTATGGCGGCGAGGAGCTGATCGCGGTGTTGCCGGATGCCGACCTCGCCGTCTGCGCCCAGATTGCCGAGCGCATCAGGCACGCGATCGCGGAATGCAGGATCACGCGCCGGTCGACCGGCGAGGTCCTGCCCCATATCAGCGTGTCGATCGGCGTTGCGCAGTACCGGAGCGGCGAAGCGATCACCGATCTCATCGAGCGCTGCGATCGCGCGCTCTATCTCGCCAAGAACAGCGGCCGCAATCGCGTGGTCACAGAGAGCGAACTCGATGGCGCCCGGGCGGCGGGTTAAGCCTCAACCCGCCATCATCATTTCCGCCGCGCCGTTGTCGATGACGGTGATGCCGTGCTCGACGACGTTGTTGCGGCCGCGGTGCTTGGCGGCGTAGAGCGCTGCGTCGGCGGCTTCGATCAAATCGCCCGGACGTAAACTCTCGTTGGGCTTTGTCGCGGCAACGCCGATCGAGACGGTCACGATCATGTGGTCGGAGGTGATGTGCGGCAGGCACAGCTTCAGCACGGCCGCGCGCGCCTGTTCGCCGATTTCAACGGCGCGCGCCACGTCGGTGTTTGGCAGCAACAGGCAGAATTCCTCGCCGCCGTAGCGGGCCGCGAAGCCCATCGTGTCGGCGGCGATGCCGGACAGTGATTCGCCGAGCCTGGTCAGGCACGAATCGCCTTCGAGATGGCCATAGGTGTCGTTGAACAGCTTGAAATGGTCGACGTCGATCATCAGAAGCGCGAGGTCGCTGCCATATTGCTGCGCGCGCATCCATTCGAAGTCGAGGCGGCTCTGGAAGCCGCGGCGGTTGGCGAGCCCCGACAACATGTCGATCGAGGCCATCACCGTGAGCCGGTCGTTGCTCGCCATCAGCTCGCGTTCGCGCTGGCTGAGCTGCGCGGCCATCGCGTTGAACGCGCGGGCCAGCGGCACGAACTCGGCCGGCAGGCGATTGCGCGCGGCGCGCGCCGAAAGATCGCCCTCGCCCAGACGCTTGGCCATGTCGGCGAGCATCCTGATCGGCTTGATGACCAGTTTCTCGGCTGCGATCAGCGCGCCAAGCAGCACGAATAGCACGACGAAAGCGAGCTGGAGATAGGCGGTGCGGATGTCGCGGCTCACGGCCGCGGACACCTTGTCCTCGTCGATGCTGGCGATCAGGCGGGCATTGGTCCCGGCGATGCGGATATAGCTGACCGCGCGGCGGGAGCCGTCGGCAGCGAGGAAAGAGAGTGAGCCTTCGTCCTGGTCCGACCTCAGCGCCTTGTCGGCGATCGCGGACATCAGCGGCATGTTGTCGAGCGGACGGCCGATCGCGCTATGCTGGTCGGCCGGTGCCGCCAGCACGATGCCGGCGCTGTCGACCAGCACGGCCGTGATGCCGGCGCGGCCGCCCAGATTGCTCATGACCTTCGACATCCAGTCGAGGTTGACCGTGGCGAGCACGACGGCATCCGCTACGCCGCTAAAGGCGGACACCGGGTAGACCGCCATGACGGTCGGTGTTAGCACCGGGCGCGACAGGATGAAGTCGCTCAGCACGAAACGGCCGGTTTCCTGCGCCTGCTGGAAGTAGGGCCGATCGCTGAGGTCGAGACCGACATACATGTTGTTGGTGGCGCACTGGATGCGTCCGTCCTGGCCCGCAATCAGAAGCGTGCGGATCCAGGGGAGATTCGACGGCAGGCTCGCGCGCAGCACGTCACAGCTCTTGCTGATGCCGCCGGCGGAGGCGCGGATGAAAGCTTCCGATTTCAGGATGGTCTCGACCGACGAGATCACCTCGCGCTGCGCATCGGCGCTGTGCCTTGCAACGGTGGTGAATTCGGCCGTGGCCTGCGCGATCTGCCGCGTGCGCGTGTCTTCAAGCGAACGGATGCGCTCGAACATCAGAGGCGTCACCAGAATCACCGCGAGCAACGCAAGCCGCGCCCGGATTCCGAGAACCTGCTTGAGTTTCGCTCGTTTGCGGTTGAAACTGACGTTTGCCATCTTCGCTGCCCACCCCGCAGCCAAGGTAAAGCAAAGGGTTCAAAAACTCTTTCTTGAACTCGGTAAAATTAGAACTAGCTCCGCAACAACAACTCCGATGCGACATCATGACTGAAGCCGACGCCGCGCCGCTAACCGGCCATTCACCAAACGCGCTCGCCGCGGTCGAAGCCGAAATCGCGCGCGCCTGCAAGGATGCGCGCCGCGAACGTGGCTCCGTGACGCTGATCGCGGTATCGAAAACTTTCGCCGCGGATGCAATTACCCCGGTCATCGACGCCGGACAGCGCGTATTCGGGGAGAATCGCGTGCAGGAGGCCAAAGGCAAGTGGCCCGCGTTAACTTCTGGTTACTCCGATATCGCGCTGCATCTGATCGGGCCGCTGCAATCCAACAAGGCGAAAGAGGCGGTCGCGCTGTTCGATGCCATCCATTCGGTCGACCGTCCGAGCATTTGCCAGGCGTTAGCCAAGGAAATCGAATCCCAGAACAAGCACCCGGAATTGTTTGTCCAGATCAATATCGGTGAGGAGCCGCAGAAGGCGGGCATCGCCCCCGGCGAGGCCGATGCTTTCATCGCGAGCTGCCGCGACAGCTATGGGCTGACGATATCGGGGTTGATGTGCATCCCGCCGGTAGACGAGCCGCCGGCGGCGCATTTCGCGCTGACCGCCAAGATCGCCGCGCGCAATGGATTGAAGAAGCTCTCGATGGGAATGAGCGCGGATTATGCTACCGCGATCATGCTCGGCGCCACCCATGTGCGCGTGGGAAGTGCGATCTTCGGGCACCGGTGAGAGCTGTAAGCCTGGGTCGCGCCCGGCAACGGCTATCGATTTCGTCATTGCGAGCGCAGCGAAGCAATCCAGAATCTTTCCACGGAGGGACTCTGGATTGCTTCGCTGCGCTCGCAATGACGGTGGTGTATGCGGGGCCTATTCGAACCTCACCGACACCGTCCCCAGCACGCCGAAATCAGCCGCGAAATGATCGCCGGCCTGGATCGGCAGCGGCGGATGGCACGTGCCCGTGGTCACCACCTCCCCTGCCCGCAAGGTGATGCCGAGGCCACGCAGCTCGTTGGCCAGCCAGGCGAGCGCAACCCAAGGATCGCCGAGCACGTTCTTGCCGTGGCCGAGATAGTGCTGGCCGCGCAGCGTGATTTGCGGCCGCTGCTCGACGAGATCCATGGCGCGCCAGTTCGCATTCGTCGCTGCGCCCAGCACGAACAGATGCGCACAGGCGTTGTCGGCGATCAGCTGCGCCTCGCCGGCGTTGACAAAATCGGCAAAGCGCGAATCGGGAATCTCGATCGCGGGATGCAAGCTGTCCACGGCGGCGAGCACCTCGTCGACAGGATACGGCGCCGCGCGCGGCGGCAGATCGCGCGCCATGCGGAAAGCGAACTCGGGTTCGCCGACGCGCATCGCGTTGCCCTTCATCGAGGCGGTGCCGCCATCGGCGATCACGGTGTCGCTCATGATCCGACCGGCCAGCGGTCCCGCGACATTGATGTGCTTCTGTCCGGACTCGCTCGTCGCAGCGATCTTCCAGCCAAACAATGTCCCGCTGAGCGCAGCCTGCACGGCGTAACCTTCGGTGCGGTTCTGAGGCCGTAACCGTGGCTCCAGTGCGTCAATCTTGGTGCCGTCGCGCCAATGTTTGACGAGGACCTGCGAAGCGGCGGCGATCTGATCCCTGTCGAGCATGTGTCCTCACCCAATGATGATTTTTGTTTTTGGTCCCAGCCGCCGCAGCAATTGTCGCATCGCAGCCTTGGTCATCGACACGCAGCCTGCGGTCGGGCCGAAATTGTCGCGGGCCAGATGCAAAAACACCGCACTGCCGCGGCCGGCGATCCGCGGCCTCGTGTTGTGGTCGATTTCGATGATGAAGTCATAGAGATGGTCGGCCCGCTTGAGCCGATCGCCGCCCTGCCCCTCGCCGAGCCGGATTCCCTGATTGTAATGGCGGTCCTTGGGGTCCTCGCACCAGGCGTCCTCGCAGGTGATGATCCGGGCCGGCAGGAAGGTCTGCGGGCGGCTATGCCGGTCGCCCCGCCACCACAATCGCCTGGGACGGAAGCTGCCCCTCGGGGTGCCGCCATCGCCCTCGCGCTTGTTCGCCAGAATGCCGCCGCGTCCGAGCGCCACCGGAATCGTCAGCGCTCCGGCAGTCAGCCAACCCCGGCGCGGATTCCCGGCGGCAGGCTTAACGCGGATCGCCGAGAGCGGCCCGGCGCTTCGGTTCATGTTGTAACTAGCTGACGCAGCTTTATTTTTCATGTGAACGTGCGATGTCGAATTCATTACAGGACATTCATCAAAACGGCCTGCTATTCTGGGTTAGAGTGGTTCTGGCTTGTGAATCGGTAACAGCCCACTACTTCAAGACGAACAACAATAATAACGGCGACCCCTAAACTTCCCTCTCGGCTGGGTGCAGCATGGATGCGCGCCGCGCCGGACCCCAAAAGGATGACCCCCTATGGCCAATGCCCGCAAGATCCTGATCGTGGATGACGATACCGATCTGCGCGATACGTTGGTGGAGCAATTGTCGCTGCACGAAGAATTCGAAGCCTCCGCGGTCGATACCGGCGCCAAGGGCGCGAGCGCCGCGAAGGCCAATGCCCCCGATCTCGTCCTGATGGATGTTGGCCTGCCCGACACGGATGGCCGCGAAGTGGTCCGTTCGTTACGCAAGGGTGGGTTCAAGGCTCCGATCATCATGCTCACCGGGCATGACACCGATTCCGACACGATTTTGGGGCTGGAATCCGGCGCCAACGACTATGTCGCAAAACCTTTCCGCTTCGCCGTGCTGCTGGCGCGCATCCGCGCCCAGCTCCGGCAGCACGAAGCCAGCGAGGACGCGGTGTTCTCGGTCGGCCCCTACTCCTTCCGGCCCGGCTCCAAAATGCTGACCGCCGCCAACGCGCGCAAGGTCCGGCTGACGGAGAAGGAAACCGCCATCCTCCGCTTCCTCTACCGGGCCGGCCAGATGCCGGTCTCGCGCGAGACCCTGCTCCAGGAGGTCTGGGGCTACAATTCCGGCGTCACCACCCACACGCTGGAAACCCACATCTACCGCCTTCGCCAGAAGATCGAGAAGGACGCCGCCAACCCGGAAATCCTGGTCACGGAAGCCGGTGGCTACAAGCTGGTGCCGTGATACGCTTCTGGGGCGTGCGAATCGTTTAGATTGCATGCCCTTGAGCCCCGGACCTGAATGTCAATCGACGACGATGTAGCGCTTCTCGAGCGTGTCCCGACACTGCGCCTGTTGGGAGACGCTTCGTTGCGCATGCTGGCGATCGGCTCCGAGCAGCGTGACTTCGTCCGCGGTGACGTCTTGTTCAATCTCGGCGACGATGCCGATGCGGGCTTCGTGGTCCAGCGCGGCGCCTTCCGGGTCGACGACGGCGCCGGCGCGGAGATGATCGCAAGTCCCGGTGCGCTGATCGGCGAGCTCGCGCTGATCGTACCGATGAAGCGGCCGTCGAGCGCGATCGCGATCGAGCACGCCTCCGTCATCCGCGTCGCGCGCAGCCTGTTTCAGCGCGTGCTCGAAAGCGACCCTGCCGCCGCCGTTCGCCTGCGCGATGAATTCGCGGTGCGCTCCAGCCAGATCGCCAGCGATATATTGATGGCCGGTGCGAAGTTGACGAGTTGAGTGTCTTAGCTTCGTAGCCCGATGGAGCGAAGCGTAATCCAGGATTCTCGCCTGCGGAAAGACCGTCCCGGATTGCGCTTCGCTCCATCCGGGCTACGGATCTCCCGTAATCATAGATCCAGCGTCACCGTCACCGGCACATGGTCCGACGGCCGCTCCCAGCTGCGCGCGTCGCGCAAAATCTTGAAATCGCTGACCGCATCTTTCAGCACGCGCGAGACCCAGATGTGGTCGAGCCGGCGGCCGCGGTCGCCGACGGTCCAATCGGCGGAGCGGTAGCTCCACCAGGTGTAGACCTTTTCCGACAGCGGAATGCGCTCGCGGGCGACGTCGACCCACTCGCCGGCGGCGAGCGCGGCTTGCAGCTTCTCGGTTTCGACAGGCGTGTGCGACACCACTTTCAGGAGCTGCTTGTGCGACCAGACGTCGTTCTCATGTGGGGCAACGTTGAGATCGCCGACCAGGATGTGGCGGTCCTCGCCGCGCGGATGCAACGGCTCGCACGCCTTCATCTCGTCGAGGAAGCGGAGCTTGTGATCGAATTTCTCGTTCAACGCGGGATCGGGAATGTCGCCGCCGGCCGGCACGTAGAAATTATGCACCACCAGGGGCTTCGCGATCCCAGCCTTCTCACCGAACGATACTGAGATGTGGCGTGAATCCACCTTGTCGCAGAAGGTGCGGATGTCCTTCGACTCGAACGGAATCTTCGAGACGATGGCGACGCCGTGATAACCCTTCTGCCCGTTCAACGCGACATGCTCGTAACCGAGCCGCTTGAAGCGCTTCAGGGGAAAGGCGTCGTCGATGCACTTGGTTTCCTGGAGACACAGCACGTCTGGTCGCGCGCTCTTGAGAAATTTTGCGACCAGATCGATGCGTAGCCGCACCGAATTGATGTTCCAGGTTGTCAGGGAAAAACGCATGAGGGATGCGTCTTAGCATGGATTGGGCGTACGCAAATGCGTGTCCACAGGTCCCGTAGGGTGGGCAAAGCGAAGCGTGCCCACCATAGCTGGCGTGAGGATGAGAGATGGTGGGCACGGCGCAAGTGCGCCTTTGCCCACCCTACGGCACTTAGCCCGGCGACGCGCCGTAATTCGTGAAGTCGATCTTGAACATGCCGGGATCGAGCTTCTTGCTCGTGTCCAGATTATAGACCGCGATCGTGGTGTCGTAGCCCTGCGGGTCGGTGACGGTCCACTGCTTCAACTGGCCGTCCTTGGCGCCGAACATCAGCAAGAGGCGACTGGTGCCGACCAGCGCCTGCTTCTCCTCGATGGTGACGCTGACGAAGACGTCGTCGGCCGAGACGTTGACGACGTTGGTGTCCTTCATCAGGTCGATGCGGTCGGACAGCAGGAAACGCAGCGGCGTCTGCGACAGCGGGTAGACGTCCTGCGTCGCGAGCTTGCGGTCGCGCACCACCAGTGACGATCCGTCGGCGACGATGTCGATCGGGCTCGGCGCGTCATATTCGAAGCGCACCTTGCCCGGCTTCTGGATGTAGAAGTCGCCTTGCGTCTTGCTGCCGTCGGGGCCGACCTGGACGAAATTCCCGACCAGCGTCGACAATGACGACAAATAGGCGCTGACCTTTGCGGCCTGGGCCTTCTGGTTGGCATCGAAGGTCTGGAAGATGCTGCTCGGCACGTTGCGGCGCGGGTCCGGGATCACCGGATTCGGCGGCGTCTGGGTCGCGCCGGTGACAGTGGGCCCGCCGCCGGCCGGACCGCCATCGCGGCCCTTCGGTGCGGGCTTCGGCACGGGAACGGTCTGCGCGAACGACGCCGTGATCACCATCGCGGCGGTGACGAGAATCACGCCCGCCATGCGCGCGCTCCGCGCGGCGACGATGGCAGCGAATCGAATGTCCGGATGTCTGATCAACGCGTCGTCCTGTGTGGCTGGGCGCCCTTTTAGCGTGATTTCGGCCAAAAGCAGATAACGTTTTTGCGTGAAATGGTGGTCTGAGGCGGCTCGCCTCACATATGGCTGCCTTCTTCCTCGACCAGAATCTCGCGCTTGCCGGCGTGGTTGGCGGGTCCGACGATGCCCTCCAGTTCCATGCGCTCCATCAGCGATGCGGCGCGGTTATAGCCGATCTGCAGGCGACGCTGGATGTAGCTGGTCGAGGCCTTGCGGTCGCGTTTGACGATCGCAACGGCCTGCGAGAACAAATCGCCGCCGCCATCCGCACCCATGGCGGACGCGTCGAACACCGCGCCGTCCTCGTCCTCGCTGGGTTCTTCGGCTGTAACGGCTTCGAGATATTCCGGCTGTCCCTGCGTCTTGAGGTGGCGCACCACCTTCTCGACTTCGTCGTCCGACGCGAAAGGACCGTGCACGCGGCTGATGCGACCGCCGCCGGCCATGTAGAGCATGTCGCCTTGGCCGAGCAGCTGCTCTGCGCCCATCTCGCCGAGAATCGTGCGGCTGTCGATCTTGGACGTCACCTGGAAGGCGATGCGGGTCGGGAAGTTCGCCTTGATGGTGCCGGTGATGACGTCGACCGAGGGACGCTGCGTTGCGAGGATCACGTGCAGGCCGGCGGCGCGCGCCATCTGCGCGAGGCGCTGCACCGCGCCTTCGATGTCCTTGCCGGCGACCATCATCAGGTCGGCCATTTCGTCGACGATGATGACGATGTAGGGCAGCGGGTCGAGCGAGAGCTTCTCTTCCTCGTAGATCGCCTTGCCGGTTTCCTTGTCGAAACCGGTGTGCACCGTGCGCGTCGGCTCTTCCCCCTTGGCCTTCAATTCGAGCAGGCGCGTGTTGTAGCCGTCGATGTTGCGCACACCGAGCTTGGCCATGTTCTTGTAGCGCTCTTCCATCTCGCGCACGGCCCATTTCAGCGCGACCACGGCCTTCTTCGGGTCGGTCACGACGGGCGTGAGCAGATGGGGAATGCCGTCATAGACGGAGAGTTCGAGCATCTTCGGGTCGACCATGATCAGGCGGCACTGGTCCGGGCGCAGCCGGTAGACCAGGCTGAGGATCATGGTGTTGATGGCGACCGACTTGCCGGAGCCGGTGGTACCGGCGATCAGCATGTGCGGCGTGCGCGCGAGGTCGATGATGACGGGATCACCGCCGATGGTCTTGCCGAGGCAAAGCGGCAGTTTCGCAACCGAATCGACGGTCTCCTTGGCGACCAGCAGCTCGCGCAGATAGACCTTTTCGCGATGGGCGTTGGGCAGCTCGATGCCGATCGCGTTGCGGCCGGGCACGACGGCGACGCGCGCCGACAGCGCGCTCATCGAACGCGCGATGTCGTCGGACAGTCCGATCACGCGCGACGACTTGATTCCCGGCGCCGGCTCCAGCTCGTACAGCGTGACCACGGGACCTGGATGGGCCTTCACGATCTCGCCGCGAACGCCGAAATCCTGCAGCACGCCTTCGAGCGCGCGCGAATTGGCTTCCAGCTCGGCCTTGCTGAGCGGCTGGCGATCGCCGGCCTTGGGCGCGGCCAGCACCGATACGGAGGGAAGCTCGAACTTGTCGGAGGATTTCTTGGAAGTGGCTTTCGGCGCTGCCTTCTTGCGTGGGGCGCGCGCAACCGGCTCCTCCTCTTCCTCCTCGTCTTCCTCGACCTCTTCGTGCTCGTCCTCGTAGTCCTCGTCTTGCGACTGCGGCGAGATCGGCGGCGCGGAGCGGCCGCCACCGAGCTTCGGCTCCTGGCGGCTGAATGCAACGGCCTTGGTCTTCGGTCCGCTCGAGACCAGTGAGCGGTAGGCAGCGCCAAGCAACCAGGTCAGCCGTGCCTTCGTGCTCATCAAGGCGTGGAACAGCCAGCCCAGCGATACCGAACCGCGATCGCCCTCCTCGTCCTGGTCGAGCGGCTTGTCGTCATCCTCGATTTCCGCGAGTTCGTCGTCATGCTCGCGTGCGCCAAGGCCGCAGGCGATCAGGAAGGTCGCCGACATCGCCGCGAACAGGATCGTGCCGAGCACGATGCGATAGATCATGCCCGCCGGTCCGAAGATCACCGCGGGCGCGCGAACCAGGGCATCGCCGACCACGCCGCCGAGGCCTGTCGGCAGCGGCCAGGCGCCGCCATGCGGCCAGCAGCTGACGAAGCCCGCCGCGATCACCGTGCAGAGAATCCAGGAGCCGAGCCGCAGCGCCTCGCGATCGAACGGGCGATGGGTCAGCATGCGCCAGCCCCAGACCGCGACCGTCAGGACCAGCATGATCGCGCCGAGCCCGAGGATCTGCATCGCAAGGTCGGCGCCGATCGCGCCGGCATAGCCGAGAATGTTGCGGATCGGCCGCGACGTTGCGTGGCTGAGGCTGGGATCCTGCACTGACCAGGTCATCAACGCCGCCGAGGCGACGCCCGACAATGCGATCAGGCCGAGACCGCTGAGCTCGCGCACGCGCCGCGCCAGCCCCTCGCGGATCGAGGGCGGCAGGTGGCCGACCAGGGGAATGACACGTTCGATCGTCGACATGCTCACGGGCCCCGCCTAACCCAGAGTCTCGACCAGGCGGTGCAGCGCCTGCGCCGTGGTCTCGCCATCCTGCACCAGCGCAAGGCGAATGTAGCCCGCGCCGGGATTGAAGCCGTCGGGCTGGAGCCGCGCCAGATAGCTGCCGGGCACCACGCGCACGCCTGCTTCCGTGAAGAGTTTTAGGCACACAGACACGTCGTCGCCGATTGCGGACGTGTTGAGCCAGACGCAGAAGCCGGCGTCAGGCCGGCGATAGCCGTAACGATCGCCGATGATCTGGTCGGCGAGATCGAACTTGATCCGGTACAGCCTGCGATTCTCCTCGACATGCGCCTCGTCGCCGTAAGCGACGGTCGCGACATGCTGCAGCGGGACCGGCACCTGCGGCGCCGCAATGTTGCGCAGCTCCAGGAACATGCCGATGAACTTTTTGTCGCCGGCGGCGAAGCCGACGCGCATGCCCGGCAGATTGGAGCGCTTCGACAGCGACTGAAACGCAACCACGCGGGTGAAACCAGGGCCGGCACATTCGAGCGCGCTGCCGGGCGCTTCGCGGGTGTAGATCTCAGAATAGCATTCGTCGCTGAGGATCACGAAGCCGTAGCGGTCGGCGAGCTGCTTCAGGCGCGTGAAATAATCTCGCGAGGCCACCGAGCCCTGCGGGTTGGCGGGCGAAGCCAGATAAAACGCCACCGTGCGCGCCAGCGTCGCTTCGTCGATGGCGTCGAGATCGGGCAGGAAACCATTTTCGGCGGTGGTCGGCAGAAACACCGGCTCGCAGCCCGCGGCGCCCGGGCCCCCGCCCGCGGGCGCCCGGAAAAGGGGGGGGGGGAGGGGAGGCGGGGGGGGGGGGGGGGGGGCCGCCCCCCCCCCCCCCCCCCGGGGGGGGGGGGCCCCCCCCCCCCCCCCGCG
>NZ_JBVVPR010000026.1:7617-85094 GCF_055811835.1 Bradyrhizobium sp. WSM4874 | reverse complement strand
CTGCGCGGTGGGGGTTTTGCGGGCCCATAAACTTTTTTGGGGGGGGGGCCCAAAAAACCCGGGCCGCGCCGCCGGGGGGGCGGGCGCGGGCGCCGTAGACCGGATAGAATGGGTTCGGCATCAGGATCGCGGGCTTGCCGGGACGCGGGCCGACATAGCGCGCCGCCGCGATCGCGGCGAGGAACAGCCCCTCGCGGCTGCCATTGAGGACGAGAATCTCGCTCTCGGGATCGAGGGCGCGCGGCAGCTTGAAGCGCGACGACAGCCAGGCGCCCGCAGCCTTGCGGAATGGATCGGTGCCCTTATTCGCGGGGTAGCGGCCGAAATCGGCGATGTGCTTGGCCAGCACCGGGCCGACGAAGTCGGGCACGGGATGCTGCGGCTCGCCGACGGCAAGCGAAATCAAAGGCTTGCCGGGCTGATGGGGTGCCAGCAGCTCGTTCAGCCGGACGAAGGGTGAGCGTTCGCTATCGGAGCTTCCACTGTCCTGCGGCGCACGGGATGAAGCGGTCATAGCCATTCTGGACGCCAGCACTCTTGGAACAGCCGGTCGCAGCACGGCGCCGGCGGGAAGCGGTTCAGTTCACCATAGATAGGGCGAGGTTAAGACGCGATTAACCATCGGCCGCCGGCTCCGTCCAGAGCAGGAATAATGAGGCCGGATAACATCGGGATGCGCGGCGCACCCCAGGCTCGTCATGGCCGGGCTCCGTGACCAGGCGCGCCTAGCGCGCCGGCAGCTTCTCGAAGGTCGCCATGCCTGCGGGGATCGCGTGGAAGTCCTGCTTGTCGCAGGTGTAGATCGCCATCTGCGGCTGGAACTGCGCAGGCTCGTCCAGCGTGCCGACCTTCAGGATCGCGGCCGGCAGTCCCGGGACCTTGGTCACCAGATGCGTGCCGCATTCGGCGCAGAATTCGCGCGTCACGGCGCGTTCGAGGTCCTTGCGCGTGAATTGCTTGGGTTGCCCGGTGGTGTAGCTGAAGCCGGCCGCCGGCATCGCGATGAAGGTGTTGGGCGCGCCGCCCGAGATGTACTGGCACTCGCGGCAATGACACTGCGCCTGCATCATCGGGTCGCCTTCGGCGACATAGCGCACTCCGCCGCAATAGCATCCGCCTTCCAAACGCATGACGACCTCCCGGTTTGTTATTCTTGAGGTCGATATTTCTGCCCCGGCGGCTTGGAATGGCAATCTTTTTCTTTGCGAGCGGACAAAGGCAGACCATCCGCAGCCGGTTCGTGCATCTATTTCTTGGCAAGTCCGCAGCCGTTGAATCCCCGGCCGCGCCAGCACCCGCTGCTCATGCACTCGGCCTCCAGCCGTGGACAAGCGGTTGAAGCGCAATCCGCGCGGCCGCCCATACTGGCGCATGCCGTGGCGCACCTGCTTCGCATGAACGAACAGCTCATGCCGCTTCCGGTCTGCCGCGGTTGCCCTGCTCCGGCCTGATCTGGCGGCAGCACCGCCCTCTTGTCGTCGCGCGTGGGCGCCCGCTTCGAATCAGGTTGGCCCGGACTTGCGGCGGGGCTCTGTGTCGTCAGCTTGGAGAGTTCCATCCGACACGGTCGGCTGGTCTCGGTGCGGACGCCGGCGCCGGTGGTTCCTTTCAGCTCGAGTGCGAGCTTGTACCGATAGGGCGCGCCGGCGGTGCGGCGCAGCGGATCATTCTCACCAACCAGCCCGCTGACGGTGACAGTCGCGCTGCCATCCGCTTCAATCTTCCCGTCATAGATTGTCGCACCGGGCTTGCCCTCTTCCCCGGAGAGAGTGTGCAGGACGCCATCTTTGACGCGCAGGGCATACTGGAAATAGGCCTCGGAAAATGGAGGCTTGTTCTCGCAAGTCTCCTTCGCGATCCAGGTTCCATCGAACGCGGTTACGCGCTTGGCGGCGTCCGCTGGTTTCGCCAAGCTCTCGATGCGTGATTTCGCCAGATCTGCGAAGGCGCAGGCCGGGAAGCGTACGAGGTGATCCTTGAATGCCGCGAGCGTTCCCAGCGCTTCCGCGCTGCGCCAATGGTCTCCGGCCTCCGCGCAGGGATCCACCTGAGGCGTCGCAGGCGACAACGCCGCCGTCTCGGGCTTGCCGTTCAGGTAGAACTCGCCGAAGAACGACAGCGACAGCTCCGGCACTTGCGAGCCTTTCGAGCGCTGGTAGACGCCGGCGCTGATCGTCTGAAATACCGTGTTGACGTTGCCCTTGTCGCCGATGTGCTCCAGGAACGCGCTGGTATAGGGGCTGTTGCGGCCGCTGCCGTCGTCGGCGGTCCGGCCGGCCTGTGTCGCATAGGAAATGATGGTGCCCTCGGGACTTTCCATCTTGGCGAGGCCGCGTGAGACGGTGACGCCGCGGCCCTGTCCGACGTTTCGCCGCAACTCGTCAGCAAATGGATTGTCGCGGCAGGCGTCGAGCACGAGGATTCGCAGGTTCTTGGCCTGCTGCAGATCCGCCAGGATCTCGTCGGCACGTACCAGGCGGCGCAGATCGACCTCGTCGCGAACGACGGCATCGACAGGCACCAGATAGTTGACGCCGGCGAACTGGAGCGCGTGCCCGCTGTAGTAGAACAGGGCGACATCGGCGCCGCGGGCCTCACGCGCGAAGCGAAGAATGGTGTCCTGCATGGCGGGCTGGTCGAGGTCGGTCGCGACCACAGGATCGAACCCCGATCGCTTGAGGGCCGCGCCGACATCGGCCGCATCATTGGTCGGGTTGGCGAGCGTGGGAACGTTTCGGTAGGCGCCGTTGCCAATCACCAGCGCGACGCGCTTGTCCGCGCGGGCCTCGAGGCTCGACAAAGCGAGCAACAGGAAACACCAGACCAGGCAATAGGGCAGACGCATGAAATCCTGCTCCAAACGGGGAGCATGATATTCAGCAAGCTCGCAGCAATGCAATTTAACTTATGACGGCCCAGCGGCACGGGACCAAAAAGAAAGGGGCTCCAACTTGCGCTGGAGCCCCTCAACGGTCGGGACATTGCCGGGTATGTGCCCCAAACCGTAGTTGTGAGCGCGACCTCCGAGGAGGCCGCGCCCGGGAGGAGACTTACATGTTGTAGGCGCGCTCGGTGTGCTCCGTGATGTCGAGGCCTTCACGCTCGCTCTCGACATTGGCGCGGAGGCCAACGATCACATCGACGACCTTGTAGAGGATCGCCGAACCGATACCCGACCACACCAGCGTGGTGCCGACACCCCAGATCTGGGAGATCATCTGCGCCGCGAAGTCGTAATCGGCAACCTTCGGCGGGATCGCGGTGTAGTCGATGATGCCCGCACCACCCAGCGCCGGATTGACGAGGATGCCGGTGCCGAGGGCGCCGATGATGCCGCCGACGCAGTGCACGCCGAACACATCGAGGCTGTCATCGTAGCCGAGCGCGTTCTTCACGACGGTGCAGAAGAACAGGCAGACCACGCCGACCACGAGGCCGAGGACGATCGCACCCATCACGCCGGAGAAGCCGGCGGCAGGCGTGACGGCCACGAGGCCCGCGACAGCGCCGGAGATGACGCCGAGCACCGACGGGTGACCCTTGATGATCCACTCCGCGAACATCCACGACAGCGCGGCGGCTGCGGTGGCGACGAAGGAGTTGGTCATGGCGAGGGCTGCGCCGCCGTTGGCTTCGAGGTTGGAGCCAGCATTGAAGCCGAACCAGCCGACCCAGAGCAGCGAGGCGCCGATCATCGACATCGTCAGCGAGTGCGGAGCCATCAGCTCCTTGCCGTAACCGACGCGCTTGCCGATCAGGAGAGCACCGACGAGGCCTGCGATGCCGGCGTTGATGTGCACCACGGTGCCGCCCGCGAAGTCGATCGCGCCCTTCTTGAAGATCCAGCCTGCGTCGGCGTTGATCTCGTCGAGCTTGGCCTGCGCCGCGGTCTTCGCCGCCGCGTCAGTCGCAGCAGCCAGAGCCTTGGCAGCGTCCTGGATCATGTCCGGGCCGGGCCAATACCAGACCATGTGCGCGATCGGGAAGTAGATCAGCGTGACCCAGAGCGGAACGAAGAGCGCGAGCGCCGCGAACTTCATGCGCTCGGCGAAGGCGCCGACGATGAGGGCGGGCGTGATCGCCGCGAAGGTCATCTGGAAGCACATATAGATGAGCTCCGAGATGTTGGCGTCGACCGAGAAGGTCGCTGCCTTCGAATCGGTGGTGACGCCCATCATGAAGGCCTTGGAGAAGCCGCCGATGAAGTCCGAGCCGCCGGTGAAGGCGAGGCTGTAGCCGTACACGGCCCAGATCACGGTGACGACGCATACGGTGTAGAACACCTGCATCAGGACCGAGAGCATGTTCTTGGAGCGGACGAGGCCGCCGTAGAAAAGCGCGAGGCCGGGGATCGTCATCAACAGCACGAGCACTGTCGATGTCAGCATCCAGGCGTTGTCTCCCTTGTTGACCGTTGGCTCGGCGTAGGCTGCGGTCGCAGCGAACAGGCCGACTGCGAGAGCCGCCAATCCCGCGCCATAGGGACGCTTAAACGTCATTTCATTTACTCCTGATTGAATTTTGATAGAGCGCGAAATCAAAGGGCCGCAGCATCGGCCTCGCCGGTGCGGATGCGAACCGCATGGTCGAGATTGATGACGAAGATCTTGCCGTCGCCGATCTGTCCGGTTTTCGCGGCAGACGTGATGGCGTCGATGGTCTTGTCGACCTGGTCGGAGGCGACAGCGACCTCGATCTTGATCTTGGGCAGGAAGCTCACGGCATATTCGGCGCCGCGATAGATTTCCGTATGGCCCTTCTGGCGGCCATATCCCTTGACTTCCGTCACCGTGAGACCGTGAACGCCGATGGCGGTCAGGGCGTCACGGACTTCTTCCAGCTTGAATGGCTTAATAATCGCCATAACAATTTTCATGGGTCCTATCCCCGCTTGGGCCCGGTCCGGACGTGGCCGGGCGTTTCTCGACTGGTTCGCCACGAGGGAGAAAGTTCACTACGCGGGCACAGCCAGGACCCATAGAATCAAATGCCGTGCCAGATCGGGCGTGTTGCCTAACGGACTATGAAAACGGGTGTTTTCGCGTTGGACGCGTATTGCGGTGCAGTGCGCCATTACGCCGCGCTCAATACCTGACCACGTCTGATTAAAATAAAGGCATGACAAGCTGCCGACACATTGGTGCTCACGCGTCGGGCAGCAGAAAGGTATTTCTGTAAGGCGGGCGCCTATTGCAGGGCTGGCCGTGCTGCGGAATATCGGGCCCCTCGCACAAATGCTCACGGAATACGCTCAACCGGGCCAACCAGCTGGAGCGTGGCGAGGTTTGCCGGACGGCCGCCGCCAGAGACCGTCAGGCGGCGCTGCGTTCCGCGAACACCCGGTCGATCAGCCCCCAGTCGACCGCCTGCTGCGCGGTCATGAAGTGGTCGCGGTCCAGGGTCCGCTCCACGTCCTGCTCGGGGCGCCGGCAATGTTGTGCATAGAGCCGGATGAGGCGCCGCTTGGTTTCCTGCATCTCGGTGGCGTGGATCAGGATGTCCGACGCCTGGCCCTGAAAGCCGCCGAGCGGCTGATGAACGTGAAGGCTCGCATTGGGCAGGGCGGCGCGGTGACCGGGCTCGCCCGCCATCAGCAGGAACGAGCCCATCGAGCGCGCGGTGCCCATGCACAGCGTATGCACCGGCGCCTTGATGAATTGCATGGTGTCGTACATCGCGAGGCCGCTGGTGACCACGCCGCCATAGGAATTGATGTAGAGATTGATCGGCTTGTTCGGATTCTCCGCCTCCAGAAACAAGAGCTGCGCGCAGACCAGTCCGGACATCGCGTCATTGACCTCGCCGTTGAGGAAGATGATGCGCTCGCGCAGCAGGCGCGAATAGATGTCGAAGGATCGTTCGCCGCGGGCGGATTGTTCGACGACCATAGGGACGAGCTGAAGCATGTCGCGCATCGGCGACCTCCATGTCTGCGGGTGATGAACTGGTGTTGGTGTTAGGCGGCCGCGCGCATCAGGCAGCCATTGCTGTTGGCCGGCTGCGGCAGCTTCATGCCGATATCGCAGGCTTGCTGGATGATGCGGAAGCGGGTGCCGCCGTCCTCGTTCGGCTCGATCCGGAAGATGACATGGCTTTCGCGAAACGGCGGTTCGGAATCGCGAAGCCGGTAGCGTACCTCTTGGCCCGGGATCGATGTCTCAGGCTCGGCGCCCACAAGATCGCAATCCGGCAGCCAGCGTTCGCGTAAAGCCGGAATGGTCACCGCGCGCCAGACCTTGGCCGGCGGCGCATCGAATTCATATTCGAGCACCAAGTCTGTTTTGAGCACCAAGTCTGCGTCGGAGGGATCAGGCTTCACGGCGTCGCTCATTGATCCATCTCCTTCAAGAGATCGGCGAGGGCATCCATACGTTTCGGCCAATAGGCGCGGTAGCGCGCGAGCCACGTCCCGATGGCAACGATTCCTTCGGGATCGACTTCGTAATTCACAAAGCGGCCCTGCCGCTGTTCGCGCACCAGGCCTGCTCCGCGCAGCACCGCAAGATGCTGCGACATCGCCGGTTGGCTGATCTCCAATCCGTCGCGCAAGGCGCTGGCATTCAGGCTTCCGCCGGCAAGCTTTTCAAAGACCTTGCGGCGGGTCGGGTCGGCCAGCGCCTTGAAGATGTCGGCTTCGATCATGGCGACACATAAGCATGTGCTTATGTGTCGCGCAAGCCCAATTACTGCAGCGCCTCGCCGTGCTGCGAAATATCCAGTCCTTCGAGCTCGTGCTCGCGGGAGACGCGCAACGGTACGAACAGGCCGACCAGCTTGAGCAGGACGAAGCTCACGCCGGCCGACCAGGCGAAGGTGACGGCGACCCCATACAGCTGGATCAGAAGCTGCTGCGGATGGCCCTCGATCAGGCCGGCGGTGCCGCCGATCGCGCTGGTTGCGAACACGCCGGCCAGCAGGGTCCCGGTCATCCCGCCGATGCCGTGGACGCCGAACACGTCGAGCGAATCGTCATAGTCGAAGCGGTGCTTCAGCCAGGTGCAGGCCCAGTAGCAGACGAGGCCTGCGATCACGCCGATGACGATACCGTGCCAGGGCGCCACGAATCCGGACGCCGGCGTGATGGTGCCGAGGCCGGCGACCGCGCCGGAGATCATGCCGAGCACGGATGGCTTGCGCCGCGTCGACCATTCGATCGCACCCCAGGTCAGCGCGCCGGAGCAGGCTGCGAGATGGATCGCAATGATCGCCAGCACCGCCCGCGAATTTGCCGCGCCCGCCGAGCCGCCGTTGAAGCCGAACCAGCCGACCCACAACAGGCCGGTGCCCATCACCGCAAGCGACAGGTCGAAGGGCGAGAGATTTTCGGTGCCGTAGCCATGACGGCGTCCCATCACCTTCGCCGCGACGAGGCCGGCGGTGCCGGCCGACAGATGCACCACGAGGCCGCCGGCGAAATCCAGCACGCCCATGCTGGCGAGGAAGCCGCCGCCCCACACCCAATGCGCCAGCGGAATGTAGACGAAGATGAACCAGGCGACGGAGAACAGCAGATAGGCCGAGAACCGCATCCGGTCGGCCACCGCGCCCGCGACCAGCGCGACCGTGATGATCGCAAACGTCATCTGGTACAGCATGAACAGCGCTTCCGGGATCGTCTTCGCCGTCGGGTTGACGCTGTCCATGGTCATGCCGGCGAGAAACCAGCGGTCGAGCGTGCCGATCCACGGGCCGTCGCCGACGAAGCACAGCGAATAGCCGAACGCGACCCAGAGAATGGAGATGATGGTCACCGCGGCGAGGCTTTGCGCCATGGTGGCGAGCACGTTCTTCTTGCGCACCATGCCGGAATAGAACAGCGCGAGCCCCGGGATCGTCATCATCAGCACCAATGCGGTGGCGACGATCATCCAGGCGGTGTCGGCGGTGCTGATCTCTGAGCCCGCGGCGCGCGCCGGCGAAGCCATGATCGAGACAAGCCCGATCGGCGCGGCCATAGCGGCCGCGCGGCGCAACAATCCCGCCATGTCGTTCCCCCAGCTATTGATTGCGTCGCACGCTGTGGCGCCGTTGCCCGGTGCGATCGAAGAAGAAGAGCGTTTTCGAGCGAAGTGGATACCGGTTCGCGTAAGGAAAACGCGTCAGAACAAAAATCTAGAGCGCGTCGCTGTCGGTTTCGCCGGTGCGAATGCGGGTCGCGTGATCGATCGGCGTGACGAAGATCTTGCCGTCGCCGATTTGGCCAGTGCGCGCGGTCGCAGTGATCACGGCGACGGCCTTCTCGGCGATATCGGAGGCAACCGCGATCTCGATCCGCAGCTTCGGCAGGAAATTCACGACATATTCGGCGCCGCGATAGATCTCGGTATGGCCCTTTTGGCGGCCATAGCCCTTCACTTCAGTCACGGTCATGCCGTGGACGCCGATCGCCGTCAGCGCCTGGCGGACTTCATCGAGCTTGAAGGGTTTGATGATCGCGACGACGAGTTTCATGGTCAGGCCTATTCCCCGGGATGCGGCGCGCCGTATGTCCCCGGCGCAGGGACAATCTGGCATCTTTCCGGGCAAATGGCATAAAAATGTTGCAGGTTGAAGCGGAAAATCGTTGGGCCATGTGAACGGCCGCCTCTGTACAGGGCAGCCGTTCATCCTCCACAATGCGTTTTTGGCATGGATGCGATGAACCCAAGCGTCGCGGCCGGTACAAAACTATGTTCGAGGGGGACGTTTCATGGCGAGTTGGTTCTACGCATCCGAGGGCAAGCAGCAGGGGCCCTATCAGGAAGGGCAATTCCGCGACCTCGTCGCCCAGGGAGTCGTGCGCCCGGATACGCTGGTGTGGTCGGAGGGCATGGCTGGCTGGCAGAAGGCCGCCGAAATCCCCGGCCTGATCGGCGGCGGCGGTGCGCCCCCGATGATGCCGGCTGGCGGCCCGCCGATGATGGGCTCCGGCGGTTACGGCGGCGGTGGCGGCGGAGGATCGCTGGCGGTCGATTTCGGCATCCTCGAGTTCACCTGGCGCAGCATCGTGATGCTGATCGGCATGTGCTTCATCATCCCGGTGCCGTGGGTGTTCGTCTGGTACACGAAATGGATCGTGTCCTGCGTGAAGGTCCCCGGACGGCCCAATCTCAGCTTCACCGGCAATGCGATGGCGCTGGTGCCCTGGTATTTCGGCTTCATCGTGCTGGCGATCGTGATCGGGTTGATCGGCGCCCCGTTGCTGAGCAATTTGCTGTTCATCGCCCAGATCGTTCTGTACTGGCTCCTGATCAAATGGATGGTCGCGAACCTCGCCTCCAACGGGCAGCCGCTCGGCCTGAGCTTCACCGGCACGGTCTGGGCCTATGTCGGCTGGAGCCTGCTGTTCGCGATCTCCATCATCACCATCATCGGCTGGGCCTGGGTCGCCGCAGCTCAGATGCGCTGGTTCTGCCGCAGCATCGAAGGCACGCGGCGCGAGATCGTCTTCAACGGCAGCGGTCTCGGGATTCTCTGGCGGGGCATCGTGGCCGCATTCCTTTGCGGCTTCATCATCCCGATCCCCTGGGTGTATCGCTGGATCATGAACTGGTTCGCGTCGGAGACCGTCCTGGCCCCGCGAGGATCGCTCCGGGCCTGATCTCGAGAGGCATAAGCGCGATCGATCGTGCTTATGCCTCCTAGGCTTTCCGTTCGCGCACGGAGCCTTCCTGCGCGACGGAAGCCACCAGCGTGCCGTCAGGCTTGAAGATCGAGCCGCGGGTCAAGCCACGGCCGCTTCGGGCGCTCGGCGAATCCTGCGCGTAGAGCAGCCATTCGTCGGCGCGGAACGGGCGGTGAAACCACATCGCGTGGTCGAGGCTCGCCGGCATCATGCGCTTGTCGAACAGGGTCCGGCCATAGCGCGCCATGATTGCATCCAGCAGTGAGAAGTCGGACGCATAAGCCAGCGCGCACATGTGCAGCGCCGGATCGTCCGGCAGCGTCGCCGCGGTCTTGATCCAGACATGGATGCGGCCGTCCTCGATCTTTTGGCCGAAATAGCGGCCGAGCTCGACCGGGCGCAGCTCGATCGGACGGTCGGATTCATAGTAGCGGCGGATGAACTCCGGCATTTCCTTGAACATCGGCTGCTTCGCCACCTCCTCCGCCGTCAGCTTTTCCGGCGGCGGCACGTCAGGCATCTTGTCCTGGTGATCGAACGCGCTCTCTTCCTCCGCGTGGAACGACACCATGATCGAGAAGATCGCGTTACCATGCTGGATCGCGGTGACGCGTCGCGTCGAGTAGCTCTTGCCGTCGCGCAGGCGCTCGACCTGGTAGATGATCGGGATCTGCGGATCGCCCGGCAGAATGAAATAGCAATGCAGCGAATGCGGCAGCCGGCCCTCGACGGTGCGGCACGCTGCAACCATCGCCTGCCCGATCACCTGGCCGCCGAACACCCGTTGCCAGCTGGTCTTCGGACTGTTGCCGCGAAACAGATTCACCTCGAGCTGTTCGAGGTCGAGGATCGAGATGAGGTCGATCAGGCTCTTGGACATGCTGGTGCTTTCAAAATGCCTCGTCATTCCGGGGCGCACGGAGTGCGAACCTGAAATCTTGAGCTGACGACCTCTGGATTCCGGATTCGCGCTCGCGCGAGCCCCGGAACGACGGAATGAGGCCGTTCCGCCCTTGTTTCACCGCACTGTTTCGCCCACCTCAAGTCTGGTAGCAAGACCAAGAAAACGCGAAGACTTAGCCGGGAATTGGGTATGTCGGTACAGGGTAGCATTGTCATCGGTGGCGGCGCGTTTGCGGGTCTGGCGCTGGCTCTGGCGCTGCGCCAGGGGCTCGGCCCCGAGATCCCCGTCATCGTCGCCGACCCCGCGCTCGCCACACGGCCGAGCCGGGACCCGCGCGCCACCGCGATCGTGGCAGCCTGCCGCCGCCTGTTCGAGGCGATCGGCGCCTGGGACGACGTCAGGGGCGAGGCGCAGCCCATCCTCGACATGATCGTCACCGACTCCAAGCTGGAAGACGCCACCCGTCCGGCGTTCCTCAACTTTGCCGGCGACGTCGCGCCGGGCGAGCCCTTCGCGCATATGGTCGAGAACCGCCGCCTGATCGATGCGCTGGTGGTGCGCGCCGAGGCCGAGGGCATCGATCTCCGCGCGACCACAGTGTCGTCTTACGACGCGCGGGCCGAAGGCATCGACGTGACGCTCGGTGATGGCAGCGTGATTGCCGCGAGCCTCCTGGTGGCGGCCGACGGTGCGAAGTCGAAACTGCGCGAGCGCGCCGGCATCGCCACCCATGGCTGGGAATACGATCAGTCCGGCATCGTCGTCACCGTCGGCCATGAGCGCGATCACGAGGGACGCGCCGAAGAGCATTTTCTGCCGGCGGGTCCGTTCGCGATCCTGCCGCTTTCAGGCAAGCGCTCCTCGCTGGTTTGGACCGAGCGCCGCAGCGAAGCCGCGCGTATCGTTGCGTTGAGCGACGAGGAATTCCACGGCGAGTTCGAGCAGCGCTTCGGCCTGCATCTCGGCGAGGTGAAGGCGCTCGACAAGCCGCGCGCGTTTCCGCTGTCCTATTTCGTTGCACGCTCTTTCATTGCCCAGCGCCTTGCGCTGGTCGGCGATTCCGCCCACGTCATCCACCCGATCGCGGGCCAGGGTCTCAACATGGGGCTGAAGGACGTCGCCGCGCTGGCCGAGGTCGTGGTCGATGCGGCACGGCTCGGCATGGATATCGGCGCCGCCGACGTGCTCGAACGTTACCAGCGCTGGCGCCGCTTCGACACCATGGCCATGGGCGTTGCCACCAACTCGCTGAACTTCCTGTTCTCCAATCAGTCGACCTTGCTGCGTACCGTGCGCGACATCGGCCTCGGCCTCGTCGACCGCGCCCCGCCGCTGAAGAACCTGTTCATCCGCCAGGCCGCGGGTCTGACCGGGGAGATACCGCGGCTGTTGAAGGGCGAGGCGCTGTAGCGCCGCGCTGACGCCTCACTCTCCGCCGTCGTCCCGGACAAGCGCGCCTCAAGCGCGCGCAGATCCGGGACCCATACGCCGCATCAATAGTTTTGCGAAGACTCGGAGTGACCAGCTCGCGCAACAACCACGTCCTGTGGTTATGGGCCCCGGCCTTCGCCGGGGCGACAGCGAGGGTGTGGCGCGGTCATCGCGCCAAATGACCGGCGCGCTAAAAGTCCCTCAATCGATCTTGCGGGCCTCTTCCGGCAGCATGATCGGGATGCCGTCGCGGATCGGATAAGCGAGCTTGGCGCTGCGTGAGATCAGTTCCTGCTTTGCAGAATCGAACTCCAGCGGACCCTTGGTCAGCGGGCAGACCAGAATCTCCAGCAATTTGGGATCGACGCTGGCTTCGGGGCGTTCGGTTGGCGCGTTCATGGGGGTCTCCGGCGGTCGGTTGCCTCTAGCATGAAAAATCGTAGCAGCCCATCGCGTCGCCTCAAGCGGAAACCATCCGCAGGATCTCGTCGAGCAGGCCCTCGAGCCGCGCGGCCGGCAATGGTGGGCCAGATAAGGCGAAGCCGAGAAAAGTCCAGTACAGGATTTGCGCGCGGGCTCGTGCCGTCGCCGCCTCCAACCCGCGCTTCCCCAGCAGCTCTTCGATATAGTCGAGCCTGCGCCGGTCGATGGCACGCACCGCCGTTTGTGCCGCCGCATCGAAGGCCGCCCAATTCCGCACCGCGCGCTCGAGGTCGAGCCGCGCGCTAAAAGTCCTGCGCAGCAGCGCTTTCAGCGGCTCGTCGCTGTCCGCCTCGACATCGGCGATGATCTGCTCGGCCGCGATCTCGCGCCAACGCTTCAAGAGAGCAGCATGGAACGCGCCGAGATCGGCGAAATGCCAATAGAAGCTGCCGCGCGACACCCCCATGGCTTTCGCCAGCGGATCGGCCTTCAGCGCGGTGAAGCCGTCTCTCGCGAGCGCCTTCAGGCCCTGTTTGATCCAGTCGTCGGCGGTCAGCTGTTCGGCCATGTCGGGTTCCGGATGCAAACCATACACTAGTGTATTGACAGCGAGCAGGCCAGCGCCTATCTCACCATACATAACTGTATGGACGAGATTTGCAGGGAGCTTTGACGATGCGTGATCTCTTGCTCCAGTGCGCCGGGGTCGTGACCATTGCCGTGGCCCTCATTCATGGCATTCTCGGCGAGACCAAGGTCTTTGCCCGCGCCCGCATCGAGCCGGAGCGGCTCCGCACCCTGATCCGCCTGGTCTGGCAGGCCTCGACCGTTGCCTGGATCGGCGGGGGTGTGCTCCTGATCGCGGCGCCCTGGATGCAATCGGAGCCGGCGCGTCACTGGATCGTCGTCACCATGGCTGGCGTGTTCGGCTTCTCTGCTCTCGCCAACGCATGGGCAACGCGCGGTCGGCACTTCGGCTGGATGGCGCTCAGTGCGGTCGTCGCGATGGCGGCTGCCGGCTACTAGGCGCGGTATATCGCAGTCATGCCTGTTGTGAGGCGAAAGGCCGCATCGACGCACCAAATGCACGTTGCGCGCGGAGGGCGCTGAGCTTTTTCGGATCGTTAGAATATCTCTAAAGGCTTCCGCCGTAGCTGCGGATTGACTTCATCATGTGCTTTGCTTCCTTCGGTCCCGCTTCGCCTCAGGGCGTAGCGCCCACGACAGAAGAGGAGACGTTCGTGAAGGTTATTCGTGTTGTTGCCGTTGCATTGACGATCGGGATTGGCATGGGATCGGCCGCCTTGGCCGATGGTTTCAAGGACTGCACCAAGCTCGACAAGGCGTCGTGGAAGCCGGCGAGCGAAGCCGAAGCCAAGGCCAAGGCGCTCGGCTACGAGGTGCGGCGCTCCAAGATCGAAGGCTCGTGCTACGAGGTCTACGGCGTCAAGGAAGGCAAGCTTTACGAGCTGTTCTACAGCCCCGAAGATCTCAGCCTGAAGCACACGATTGCGAAGTAGACCGCGCGAGATGGTCTGCGCGCAAATGGTCTGCGCAAAGTCATGCCTGAGGGTGGTCCTCGCTTGATCGAAGAAACGGTGCCGCACGCACGCGGGGAGTCCAACCGGACCCCCGCGGATCGAGCCGTTGCGCGGACAGTCGCGGTTTGGGACCTCCCGTTGCGGCTCTGGCACTGGGCGCTCGCGGCTTGCGTTCTGGCCGCGTGGTTCACGCCGACCGTCTATGACGGACTTCACCGCATCCTCGGTTATACCGTACTCGGGCTTGTTGCGTTCCGTCTGGTCTGGGGTGTTTGGGGAAGCCGCTATTCGCGCTTCCGCATGGTCGGCGTCAGGCTTCGGGCCGCACCGGGTTATCTCTGGAATCTGCGCCGCGGCATCACCGGCCGCTATATCGGTCTCAATCCCGCCGGCACGTTGATGCTGGTGGCGCTGCTGGTCTCGCTCGCGGTCTCGACGATATCAGGTGCGATGTCGGTAACCGTGACATTTTTCGGCGTCTGGTGGGTCGAGGACACCCACCACTATTCATCCGACGCGGTCATCGTCCTGGTCGTGCTGCACGTCTTGGGCGTGCTGATGATGGGGCGTCTTCAACGCGAGAACCTGATCAGCGCGATGATCACCGGACGCAAGCGCATCCGCGGTCATTCCTGAGCAGCTGCGCACGCACCTGTCACTGCAGCGGCGGATCGCCGCTGGTGCGCTTCTTGGCGAGATCCATCTCGGTGACCGCGACCAGGATTTCAGCGCGGGTCTTCAGGTCGGGCGCTTCCAGCATCGCTTGCTTCTCGGCCACGCCATAGGGCGACATCATCGCCAGTGCGTTGACGAGCGCTTCGTTCGGGGCGGTCTCGACGCCCTCCCAGTCGACCTTGAGGTTGTTGGCCTTCAGAAAGTCCGCCAGCACCGTCAGCAGTGCTTCGCGATCGACCTCCTCCTCGCCCATGCGCGGCGTGAAGTCGTCGACGAAGGCAAAGAAATCCACCTTGCACTGCCGGTAGGCGGTGAGCACTTCGAGCTCCTCGAGCATCCTAAAGCGCGAGACGCCGGTGAGCTCGAGGATGTAGCGGCCGTCGCCGGATTCGGCGAGCTGGGTGATGCGGCCGACACAGCCGACACGAAACAGCGCCGGCTTGTCGGAATTCTTGGGCGAGTGCGCGATGTCGGGCTGGATCATGCCGATCAGGCGATGGCCGTCGCGGAAAGCATCGTCAATCATCGCGAGGTAGCGCGGCTCGAAGATGTTGAGCGGCATCTGCCCGCGCGGCAGCAGCAGCGCGCCCGGCAACGGAAACACCGGAAGGATCTCCGGAAGGTCGGCGGGCCCGCGATATTCGATATTGATCGGCATCTGCCGGGTCCCCTGGCCTTGCCAGCGCGCGTCAGGAAAACAGGATGATCGACAAGCGCTTGCGTCCCTCGACCGTTGCATCGTCCGTGCCGCCCCAGGCCTCGAAGAACTGCACCAGCTGCTTGCGGGCGCCGTCGTCGTTCCATTTGCGGTCGCGCTTGACGATCGCGAGCAGGTGCTCGGTGGCCGCTGCCCGGTTGCCTTGGGCGTTGAGCGCGATCGCGAGGTCGAATCGGGCCTGATGATCGAGCGGGTTTGCGGCGACTTTCTGTTCCAGCTCGGCGACGGGCCCGAGCTGCTCCGCCTGCTCGGCGAGATCGATCGCGGTCTGCACGGCTTTCACAGCCGGGTCGTTGCGCTTGGATTCCGGCACCATGGCGAGCGTCTGCTTGGCCTGCTCCATCGCGCCGGAGACGGCGTAGCATTTCGCGAGCCCGGCAAGGGCTGCGATGTTGGTCGATTCGAGCTGCAGCACTTCCGCGTAGATCTGGGCGGCCGCGGCGGCATCGCCCTCGGCGAGCACGGCCTCGGCTTCCTGGAGGATTTCCGCGATATTCGGCTCACCCGGCGCGGTCACGCCCTTGGTCAGCTTTTCGATGAAGGCGTTCAGCTGGCTCTCCGGGACCGCGCCCATGAAGCCGTCGGCCGGCTGGCCGTTGACGAAGGCGATCACCGCCGGAATCGACTGGATGCCCATCTGGCCCGGGATCGCCGGGTGCTGGTCGATGTTCATCTTGACCAGCTTGACCTTGCCCTTGGCGGCCTTGACCGCTTTTTCCAGCAAGGGCGTGAGCTGCTTGCAGGGCCCGCACCACTCCGCCCAGAAGTCGATCAGCACCGGCTGGCGCTTCGATTCCTCGATGACGTCCTTCACGAAGGTCTGGGTGGTCGTGTCCTTGATCAGATCGGCGGCAGCCGGGCCCGCTGCTCCGTTACCCTGGTCGATGATCGTCACGGGATCCCCTCGTCTGATGTCTGGAATTGGCGGGTCTTTAGCACGTCGCCAATTCATATGCTTCGCTGTTGGCCCTAAATTGGGCCGGGACGGCCGAATTTCAATCCGTGCGTGCCGATTCGACGGTTCCGGAGCATTTTTGGGTCATTTGGCCGCGTTCGGGTTCATATTCGGCCTCCGATTGCGTATCTATGCCGCCGGTAGCTGTTGCATTCCCCTCCCGCTTTTGGCATACGACAGCCGTTGCCGGCGCAGTCATGCGACCGACACAGGATGCGGGTGTAGCTCAGTGGTAGAGCACGACCTTGCCAAGGTCGGGGTCGAGGGTTCGAGCCCCTTCGCCCGCTCCAATTTTTCTCCCAAAGCATCCAGCCGAACCGGACGGGCACGTGTTCTTCCACGCCGCTGGCGGCTGTATTGGGTCACGAATGACAATTCTGGTCACCGGCAGTGCAGGCCATCTCGGGGAAGCCCTTCTCCGCACGCTCCACGGGCGCGGTTCGCCTGCGCGGGGTATCGACCTGAAGCCATCGCCCTTCACCGATGCCGTCGGCTCGATCGTCGATCCCGATTTCGTGCGGCGCCAGATGGACGGCGTCACCGCCGTGATCCACACCGCGACGCTGCACAAGCCGCATGTGGCCACCCACAGCAAGCAAGATTTCATCGACACCAATGTCACCGGCACGCTCAACCTGCTCGAAGCGGCTGTGGCCGCTGGCGTGCGTAGCTTTGTCTTCACCAGCACGACCAGCGCGTTTGGCTCGCAGCTTCGCTCCGAGGCGGGACAGGCCGCGGTGTGGGTCACCGAGGACCTGCCGCCGATCCCGAAGAACATCTACGGCACGACCAAACTGATGGCTGAGACTCTCTGCGAGTTGTTCGCCCGCGAGCGCGGCCTGCCTGTCCTGGTCTTGAGGACCTCGCGCTTCTTCCCGGAAGACGATGACGATCCGGCGATGCGATCGGCTTACGCTCCGGAGAATGCGCGGGCCAACGAGCTGCTCTATCGCCGGCTGGATATCGCGGATGCGGTGAGCGCCCATCTGCTCGCCGTCGAGCGCGCGCCGAACATCGGTTTTGCCCGCTACATTGTGTCAGCGACGAGCCCGTTCGAGCAGCGCCATCTGACAGCACTTGCACGTGACGCGGCCGCTGTGGTGCGTGAGCTCTATCCGGATTGTGCGGAGCTCTTTGCGGCGCGCGGCTGGCGACTGTTCCCAGCGATCGACCGTGTTTATGTGAATGAGCGCGCACGGCGCGAGCTCGGCTGGCGGCCCGAATTCCACTTCGCGCATGTCTTGAACTGCCTTCGCGAGGGCCGCGATTTTCGCAGCACGCTGGCGCGCGATATCGGGTCGAAGGGCTATCATGAGACGATTTTCGACGACGGTCCCTACCCCGTCGCCCCGTAATCGCCACCTTTGCTAATTTCGCTCGACGCGTCAGATGTCTGCCCGGAGTCACCGGCAGCAAGATGGCCCGAGCATTTCTACTGTGCATGGGGTTGTTTTCGCGCTTTTTTTGTTCAGGACCTCCTGCTGCCTGCAAATTAGCCGCGCGCGATTTTGATTCCGCGCTGCAGCGTTGTCGTCGCGGCATTCGCCATCGTTGACTTTCCGTCTCAATTTTTATTGAGCGCTATCGCAGCGCACGCGGCGCGCTTCTCTCCGCGGGCAGATGTGCTAACCTTTTTCGTCTGTCCTCTCGACAGAGTCCAAACTTCGCCTCTCGACTAGCAAAACAAAATAACGTGCAGCCCTGATGGCTGCCTTAGGGGAGTGACGCGATGAAATTCCATCGATCCGTCTTTCAATCCGTCCTGGCGCTTGCAGCGGTTGCCCTTCTCGCGGGGACAAGCGCCGGTCACGCGCAGCAGCAGGACAAGAACAAGCCGCTGAAGAAATACGAATCCGGCACCAAGGAGTTCTGGACCCATCCGCCGGACGACTGGTTCCTCGGCGACGAGACCGAGGCGCAGAAGGGCCTGGCGCCGCCGTCGGGTCCGCCGACCGGCGCGTCCGACGCCGAGCTCGCCAACATCGTCAAGAAGGTCAAGCTGCCGCCGGGCTTCAAGATGGAGGTCTACGCGTCCGGTGTGCTGGCCGCGCGGCAGATGGCCTGGGGTGACAAGGGCACGCTGTTCGTCGGATCCTTCGGCCTCGGCAACGTCTATGCCATCAAGGACAACAACGGAAAGAAGGAAGTCAAGACGATCCTGAAGGGCCTGAACATGCCCACGGGTCTGGCTGTCAAGGACGGTGCGCTCTACGTCATCGCGGTCGACAAGCTGATCCGCTACGACGACATCGAGAACAAGCTCGACAGTCCCGGCGAAGGCAAGGTCGTCTATGACGACATGCCGTCCTATGCCGCGCATGGCTGGAAGTACATCGCGGTCGACAAGGAAGGCTGGTTCTACATTCCGTTCGGACCGCCCTTCAACATCGGCGTGCCCCCGACCAGCGTGTCGCAGATCCGCCGTGTCGATCCCAAGACCGGCAATGCGGAAATCTATGCGCTGGGCGTTCGCAACTCGGTCGGCGGCGACGTCGATCCGCGCACCGGCAAGTTCTGGTTCACCGAGAACGCCCGCGACTGGATCAGCGACGATCTGCCCTCGGACAAGCTGAACATGATCAGCAGGATCGGCGAGCACTTCGGCTATCCCTACTGCCACCAGGGTGACCTGCCGGATACCAAGTTCGCGATGGGCCACAAGTGCTCCGAGTTCACGCCGCCCGTGCTGAACCTCGGTGCCCACGTCGCTCCGCTCGGCATGAAGTTCTATACCGGCGACCAATTCCCGGCCGAGTACAAGAACAACATCCTGATCGCCGAGCACGGCTCCTGGAATCGTCACAAGTACCAGGGCGGTCGCATCATGCGCGTGATCGTCGGGCCCGACGGCAAGAACGCCAAGCAGGAGGTGTTCGCCTCCGGCTGGATCGAGGGCGACCAGGGCTATCTCGGCCGTCCCGACGACATCATCCTCGCCAAGGATGGCTCGATCCTCGTCGCCGACGATTGGGCCGGCGCGATCTACCGCATCAGCTACAGCAAGAAGTAGAGTAAGATGACACGAGGCTGCGGTGCCGAGGGGCACCGCAGCCTTTCTCATTTCATTTTCGCACGTCGTCGCCCGGAGTTGGGCGCCGCTTGCGCACAGGTGCGGAACCCATAGCCACGAACGCGGGTTATGGAATTCTCAGATGCGCAATTGCGCATCATAGCTCGCGCTTCTTCGCCCCGGAATGACGCGTTCGATAGATCGGAAATTCCAATCATGCGCCGGCAGTTCATCTCGCACGCAATCAGCGCGGTTGCGCTCGCAGCGCTCGGTTCTCTCCCCACAAGCGCCGCCGACAATGCCGCGATCAAGGAGAAGGCCGCCGTCTGCGCCGGCTGTCACGGCGAGAACGGCATCTCGCAGACCGAGAACATTCCTTCGCTCGCCGGGCAGCCCGATCAATTCCTGCAATGGCAGCTCGTGTTTTTCCGCGCCGGCTCGCGCAAGAACGACCAGATGCAGCCCATCGCCGAGGAAATTACCAACGAGGACGTCCGCAATCTCGGCGCTTATTTCGCAGCGCTGACGCCGCCGACAGCGGCGGAGGACAAGGATCCGGACCTGTCGAAAAAGGGCGCCCAGGTTGCCGCCGGCCGCCGTTGCGCATCATGCCATACGGATAGCTTTGCCGGCACCAAGGCCGTCGCGCGGCTGGCGGGACAGCGCGAGGAATACCTGGTCAAGGCGCTGCACGACTACAAGAGCAGCCAGCGCGTCGGCGGCGGAGGCGCGGCGATGGCCGATGTCGCCTATCACATGAGCGATGAGGAAATCACCGCCGTCTCGCACTATCTTGCGTATTTCAAATAGCGCGCGATGTGCTGCAAAACTCCACCGTCGTCCCGGACAAGCGAAGCGCAGATCCGGGACCCATAACCACAGGGAGTGGTTTGGCGAAGACTCGTCGTGACCAGCTCGGTTCATAACCACGGCCTGTGGTTATGGATCCCGGGCTCGCGCCATGCGCGCCCCGGGATGACGATCGAGCGAGGGGCCTTACCCCGCCCGCTGCTTCTCATACGCCTTCAAATGCGTGTACGCGATGCGCAGCTTCGGTACCGGCACCTTGGCGGCGTCGGCGCGGGCGATGAGATCGCCGATGACGTGATCGGCCTCGACCGGCAGGCCCGCCTTGACGTCACGGAACATCGAGGCCGTCATCGGCGAGCCCTCGGTTGTGAGGTTACCCTTCACGCGCTCGAAGAACGGCCCGCCCGGCGAGTAGCCCGACGCGGCGGCGATCGCGCTGGTCTCGTCCAGCATGCCGAGCAGGAAATCCCTGCCGCCGGGAGCGGCGAGAATATTGCCGACAGAGCTGCGCATCAGGCTGGTGGACGCCGCCAGCGAGGACAGGAACACCCATTTCTCCCACATGTCCTGCATGATGTTCTGGCTGGCGGTGGCCCCAACGATGCCGCTCTTGAAGGCCTCGTCGATCGCCTTGACGCGATCCGACAGCTTGCCGTCGCGCTCCCCGTAATTGATCGACTGCATCGGCTGCAGCTGCACCACCTCACGCTTCTCGTTGAGCGTCGCGGCGATGGCGCAGAGGCCACCGAGCACGCGCTCCTTGCCGAACTTGCCGTCGAGGATGTCGAGATGCTTCATGCCGTTGAGCATCGGGATGATCGCGGTATTCGGCCCGACTGCTGCCGCGAACGACTTGATGGCGTCAGCGAGGTCGAAGGCCTTGCAGCTGAGCAGCACGACCTCGAACTTTTCCTTGAGCGCGTCGGCCTGAACGGTTGGCGGATTTTTCAGCGTCACGTCGCCGTTCGGGCTCTTGATAACTAAGCCAGCGCTCGCGAGCTCGCTGGCGCGCCGTGGCCGGACCAGGAAGGTGACGTCGCGGCCGGCCTGCAACAGCCTGCCACCAAAATAGCCGCCGATGGCGCCAGCGCCGACCACGAGGATACGCATGGGATTGTCCTTGTTGTTTCTTGATTGCTTCTTGCCGTCGTCGTTGTTTCTTGCCGTCGTCCTGGCGAAAGCCAGGACCCATTACCCCGACTGCATGTTGTCGGGCAAGTTGAAGCCCCAGCTCGTCCCAGCCATAGCCTTCGGTGGTTATGGGTCCTGGCTTTTGCCAGGACGACATCGGAGATGATGGCTCGATCTGTCCATCATACGAAAATCACTTCCCCGACACCATCTCCTCTACCTCGCGCAACTGCTCCTTGCCGAAGAACATCTCGTTTCCGACGAAGAAGGTCGGCGAGCCGAACGCGCCGCGCGCGACTGCCTCTTCGGTGTTCTTGATCAGTCTGCCCTTCACCTCGGGTTCCCCGGCGCGGGTGAACAGTTTTTGCGCGTCGAGGCCGGAGGACGCCAGCGCCTTCGCCGCGATTTCCGGATCGTCCATCTTCTTCGGCTCGCGCCACATGTGGTGGAAGGCGGCCTCGACATATGCTTCGAACACGCCCTCGAGCTGCGCCGCGATCGCCGCGCGCATCAGGTTCAGCGTGTTGACCGGGAAGAACGGATTCATGACGTAGGGCTGAACCTGGAAGCGCTTGACGAAGCGCTCCGTCTCGACCGCGTGGAATTCGCGCTTGTTCTTGATACCGGCGAACGTCTCGGCCGGCGACTTGTTGTTGGTCGACTTGAAGATGCCGCCGAGCAGGATTGGCACGTACTCGAACTTGACGCCGATGCGCTGCTCGATGGCGGGGATCGCGAGATGACTGAGATAGGCGTTCGGGCTGCCGAAATCGAACAGGAATTGCGGGGCTGTGCGGGTCAAAATCATCCTCCCTGACGTCGCTTTTTCGCATTGTGGCGCAGCGCGCGACGCGGGTCCACCATTTAATGACGGTCATAATCTCTTGATGATGTCGTCAGATCAGACGCCGGATCGTTCGCTTGCGCCACACCAGAAGGTAATAGCCCATCTGCAAAAGGAACATGGAGCAGAACACGATCGGATAGGCGGCCCACACACCCTCAAGGCCGATCGTGCGGCTCAGGATCACCGCGGACGGCAGTTCGATTGCTCCAATGGCGAAGATCGCGAGCAGCATTGGCGTCAGCGCCACGCCGGCGGCGCGCATCGCACCCGAAAACACCGTCGCCAGGCCGAAGGGCACCGAGCTCCACAGCGCGATGTTGAGCAAGCCCTTCGCCAGATCGAGCACGATATCATCGGTGATGAACATGCCGAGCACGGCGCGCGGCGCGAGATAGATCAGTGCCACCAGCCCGCCGGTCAGGACGATGTTGAACGCAAGTCCGGTGCGCACGATGCCGTCGAGCCCCGCTCTGTCGCCGCGGCCGACCGCTTGGGCGCCGAGGATCGAGACCGCTATTGAAATCGACATCGCCGTGAACTGCGTGTAGCCCATCACCTGGTTGACCGCGCCATAGGCTGCGGTTGCGTTCGAGCCGAACCCGTTGACGAGGCCGAGCAGCACCAGCTCGGCGATCGCCATCACCACCATGCCGATCGCGCTCGGCAGTCCAATGCCGAGGATTTGTCCCAGCACCACACGATTGAGCCGCAGATGGCGCAGCAGTGCAGCGTCCGGTGCCAACGCATGTTTCCTCCGCAGCAGATAGGCGGCCAGCGCGACCAGCGTCAGCGTGTTGGCGATCGCCGCGGCCCAGGCCGGGCTGGTGATGCCGGCCGCCGGCAATCCGAACGATCCTCGGATCAGAATCGGCGTCAGGATCAAGCCGATCGCGGTCGACAAGGCCAGCGCCAGCAGCGGCGTCAGCGCATCGCCGACGCCGCGGATCATCGCCGTCATCAGCAGGAAGACGAAGCCGAGCGGCATGGTGAGCAGCATGATGCCGGCATAGGCGCTGGCCTGGTCGAGAATATCCGTGGGCGTTGCGAGCATCGTCATCAATTGGCGGCTGAAGATCCCGCCGATCAGTGCAATTGCAATCGAGAGCAGCAGGCCGATCGCGAGCGTCGTGCCCACGATGAGCTTGATCCGGCCCTGCTCGCCCGCACCATAGGCCTGGCCGATCAGCACCGTGGCGCCGGTGCTCAGCCCCATGACGAAGGCGAACAGGAAGAACATCACAGGAAAGAACACCGAGACCGACGCGAGCGCGTCGACCCCGATCATCTGGCCGAGATAGACGTTGCTGACGGTGCCGAACAACGATTGCAGGGCGTTGCTCAGCATCAACGGTGCGAGGAAGCGCAGAAAACTCTTCCAGAGCGGCTTGGCGGCGGACATGGATCGGCCTTTCATCAGGGCGTGCGAAGCCGTTGCCACGCGAAGTGCGCGTGGCCCGGCCTCGATGGGGTTGTGAGGAGGCGCGCCCCTAGGCGCGGTCGCTGTAGGCGAGCTTGACGATGTGGTCGCGGATGTCGGCGGGCCAATCTGCGATCAGTCCGGTGAAACGCCGCCGGTCATCCGCAAACAACGCGCGCGATGCTTCCTCGAACTGCGGCAGATTGCCGGCCATGGTCGACATGAAGTGATAGGCCGCATCGCGCGCCTGCCGCTCGCGGTCCTTGTCGCCGCTTGCGCGCCGCGCTTCTTCGACAAGTTTCCGCAGCGCGACCGAGGCGCCGCCTGCCTGCGCGCTCAGCCACTCCCAGTGCCGCGGCAGCAGCGTCACCTCGCGCGCGACCACGCCGAGCTTCGGCCGGCCGCGTCCGCGTGGTTCGCTCGGCGATGGGGTGTCCTCAACCGGGGGCGGGACAAGCTTCGCCAGCCGCGCCAGCACCTCGCGGTCTCCGCCGCGCAGATCGAAGTCGATCGATCGGCCCGTGGCATCCTCGAAGATGATGATGGGCTCGTCGGGCCGCTCCGCCATCCGCTTGATGACCAGCGCGACCTCTCCTGCCGGCCCGGAGACCAGACGGCGGTGACCCTGAAAGGCGGTGAAAGTCTTCTGCATTGGAATCATTGCCATATTGATCGTGCTGAGACTTTTAATACCCGGGTAAATAGCTAAGGTCAATATACCCGGGTTAAAATAACCGACCGGATGGCTCGACATTGCGTTCCCGGGCTGGCACGAACGCGCGGCTGATCGAACCATGCCTAGCCCCGGGGACCACGCGATGCTGACCGTTCATCACCTCAACAATTCGCGCTCGCAGCGCGTGCTGTGGCTGCTCGAGGAGTTGGGCGTGCCCTACGAGATCGTGCGCTATCAGCGCCAGCCGGACATGCGCGCGCCGAAGGAGTTGCGTGCGATCCATCCGCTCGGCAAGTCGCCCGTGATCACCGACAACGGCAACACCATCGCCGAATCCGGCGCGATCATCGAATATCTCATCGCCACCTACGGCAACGGCCGACTAGTCCCGCCGCCGAACACGCCCGAGCGGCTGCGCTTCACCTATTGGCTGCACTATGCGGAAGGCTCGGCGATGCAGCCGCTGCTGCTCAAGCTGCTGTTCACGCTGATGCCGAAGCGTGCGCCGGCGTTGCTCCGCCCGCTGGTGCGCAAGGTCTCGAACCAGGCGCTCACCGCGCTGGTCAATCCGCAGCTCAAGCAGCACATGGACTACTGGGAAGGTGAGCTCGGCAAGAGCGAGTGGTTCGCCGGCAACGAATTCACCGCTGCCGACATCCAGATGAGCTTTCCGCTCGAAGCGGCCCAGGCGCGCGGCGGGCTCGAGCTTGGCCATCCCAAGGCGATGGCGTTTCTCGAGCGCATTCACGCGCGGCCGGCCTACGCGAGAGCGCTCGAGAAGGGCGGTCCGTATCAGGTGGGGCGCTAACTTCCTCACTGCGCCCTGCGCGACAGTGCCCGCCAGTTCGCATGCAATACGCGTCCGCGCGTCTCTGACAGTTTCTCTGGCCTCGCGGTGGTAGCACGCGCGGCTCGCGCGCAAGCCGGCCGACGGCCTTCGCGCCATGCAAGGACAGAGTTACTGCCCCGCTGCTTCCGCACCTCGGGTACGCGGATCGGGCGCGCCGAGTGGACCGTTGGCGGTCACCGTGATCGAATTGGCGGATGTCTGCCCCATCGGCGTGACGATGAGATGATCCATCGCCTTCAGCTCGACCAGCACATTGTCAGGGAAGCCGCTCTCGACCCGGACCTCGTCGGGCAGCCATTGGTGATGCAGCCGCGGTGCGGCCACGGCTGCCGCGACGTCCATTTTGTAATCGAGGACGTTGACGATCACCTGGAGCACGGTCGAGATGATGCGGCTGCCGCCCGGCGAGCCCGTCACCAGCACCGGCTTGCCGTCCTTCAGGACGATGGTCGGCGACATCGAGGACAGCGGCCGCTTGCCCGGGCCGGGCAAATTGGCCTCGAAGCCGACGAGGCCGTAGGCATTGGAAGCGCCGACCGCTGCGGTGAAATCGTCGAGCTCGTTGTTGAGCAGCACGCCGATTCCGTCGGCGACGAGGCCGACGCCGTAGCTGAAGTTCAGCGTATAGGTGTTGCTGACCGCGTTGCCGCTAGCGTCGACGACGGAAAAATGCGTGGTGTTGCTGCCCTCATGCGGTGAGATCGCGGTGGAAACGAGCTGTTTCGACGGCGTGGCGCGATCGGCGGAGATGGTTGCCCGCAGCTTGGCGGCGTAGTCTTTGGCGGTGAGCGTCCCGATCGGTGCGTTGACGAAGGCGGGATCGCCGAGATAGCGCGCACGGTCCGCATAGGCGCGCTTCATGGCCTCGATCAGCAGATGCAGCGAGGCCGGCGATCCTTGCTTCAGATCAGCGAGCTGAAAACCTTCGAGGATATTGAGCGTCTCCACTAGCACCACGCCGCCCGACGACGGCAACGGCATCGACACGATGTCATAGCCGCGATAGGTGCCGCGCACCGGTGCACGGATGACCGCCTGATAGGATTTCAAATCGGCCGGCGTCATGATGCCGCCCGCGTCAGTCACGGCCTTGGCGAGTTTTTCCGCGACCGGCCCCTCATAGAAACCGCGCGGGCCCTGTGCGGCGACAGCCGACAGCGTTTCGGCGAGATCGCTCTGCACCAGTCGGTCGCCTTCGCCGAGCGGTGTACCATCAGGCCGCGAGAAGATCCTGGCCGAGGAGGGCCAGCGCACCAGCCGCTTGTGCCACCCCGGCAGAGTGTCGGCAATGTCGTCGCCGACGAGGAAGCCGTCGCGGGCGAGCGCGATCGCGGGCTCGAGCAGTTGCGCCAGCGTGAACCGGCCCGAGCCATATTTTTCCAGGGCCAGCGCAAGACCCGCGACGGTGCCGGGCACGCCGACGCCGAGCGCGGAATCCCGCGACTTCGCCGCATCGGGCTTGCCGTCGGCGCCGAGGAAAATCTGTGGCGTGGTCGCAGCCGGCGCGGTCTCGCGATAATCGATTGTGATGTCTTCGTTGCGCTCAGTGGAATGAATCACCATGAAGCCGCCGCCGCCGATATTGCCGGCGCGCGGATAGGTCACGGCCATCGCAAAGCCGGTCGCGACCGCGGCGTCGACGGCATTGCCGCCGCGCTGCAGGATGTCGGCGCCGACCTGCGCAGAGATTTTCTCCTGCGCGACCACCATGCCGTGCTCGGCGGGAACGGCACGCACCGTGTCGAGCGCCGGCGGCACATAGGCCCGCCGCGCATCCTGCGCGGTCGCGGTCGGAAGTCCAAACGCCAGAGTGGCAAGGAAGGCGAAAAATATCCGCCGTGTCGAAAAAGACGACATCATCAAACTTCCGCAATGGCCATGGGCAGTTCACATGCAGCGTTGCAATGCTATACGGTTTGTTTCGACAGAGGCAAAACTGTTCGTGATGAGGATTGTGGAGTGACGACGATCGCCCCGGATGCGCGCATCGCCGGCGCGCAGCGGACCTATCCGCAGCGCAGGGCCGTCGTCAGCTGGATCTTCTTCGACTGGGCGGCGCAGCCTTACTTCACGCTGATCACGAGCTTCGTGTTCGCGCCGTATTTTGCCACCGGCATTGCGCCGAATCCCGCCACCGGGCAATCGCTGTGGGGCTTTGCGATGGCTGCCGCGGGCCTCGCAATCGCGCTGATGTCGCCGGTGCTGGGGGCTATTGCCGATGCTTCGGGTCGCAGGAAGCCGTGGATCGCCGGATTCGGTGCCGTGTTGGTGCTGGCATCCTGCACGCTGTGGATCGGCAAGCCGGGCGATCCCTCGATCATTCCGCCGCTGCTCACCGCGGTCGCGCTCGCCAGCGTCGGCGCAGAATTCGCCACTCTCTTCAACAATGCGATGATGCCGACGCTGGTCCCGCCGGAGCGTATCGGACGGCTCTCCGGCACCGGCTGGGCGACGGGATATGTCGGCGGCATCGTCAGCCTGATCATCGTGCTCGGCCTGCTCGCCGCGAATCCCGAGACCGGCCGCACGCTGCTCGGCTTCACGCCGCTGTTCGGGCCCGATCCCGTCAGCCGTCAGGGCGACCGCGCCGCCGGACCGTTGACCGGGCTTTGGTTCATCATTTTCGTGACGCCGATGTTCCTGTTCACGCCGGACTATCCGGCGAAGCGTCCGGTGCGCGAGGCACTGCACGAAGGCCTGTCGGAGCTGAAACAATCGATCAAGGGTCTGCCGCAGCAGAAATCGCTTGCCGCGTTTCTACTCGCCAACATGATCTACACCGACGGTCTGGTGTCGCTGTTTGCCTTCGGCGGCATCTATGCGGCTGGCACGTTCGGCTGGCACACGATCCAGATCGGCACCTTTGGCATCATGCTCGCGATCGCCGGCGCGTTTGGCGCGTGGTTTGGCGGCAAGCTGGACGATCGCTTCGGGCCGAAGCGCGTGATCGCCGGCAGCATGCTGGTCCTGCTGCTGGCGCTGGCGGCGATCCTGCTGGTCGACAAGGATTCGATCTTCTTCATCAAGGTCGCGCCGCCCGCGCCCGGCGGTGCATTGTTCGCCGCTGCGTCAGAGCGCGCTTATCTGGTGCTGGGCTGCCTAATCGGTGCGGCCGGTGGTCCGCTGCAAGCGGCCTCACGCACGCTCCTGATCCGTCTCGCACCGAAGGACCGCATCGCGCAGTATTTCGGTCTGTTCGCGCTGACGGGAAAAGTCACGTCCTTCATCGGCCCGCTCCTGATCGGTGTGATCACCGCGGTGACGGCGAGCCAGAAGGCCGGCATGGCCGTGCTGGTGGTGTTCTTCGTCGCGGGGCTGGCGCTGTTGATGCGGGTGCGGGAGTAGCCGCACTACCGCGATTCATTCCCGTCATTGCGAGAAGCGAAGCGACGAAGCAATCCAGGTTTTCTCCGCGGAAAGATTCTGGATTGCTTCGCTGCGCTCGCAATGACGGATTCGATGGAATCGCCCGCACGCCAATCGATCAGTGCCTGAAGTGCCGCGTGCCCGTGAACACCATGGCGATGCCGTGCTCGTCGGCGGCCTTGATGACCTCGTCATCGCGCATGGAGCCGCCGGGTTGCACCACGGCGGTGGCGCCGGCCTCGATGCAGGCGAGCATGCCGTCGGCGAACGGGAAGAACGCATCCGACGCCACCACCGAGCCCTTGGTGAGCGGTTCGGCGAGCTTCAGCTCGGCGGCCGCATCCTGAGCCTTGCGTGCCGCGATCCGCGCTGAATCGACCCGGCTCATCTGGCCGGCGCCGATGCCGACGGTGGCGAGATCCTTGGCGTAGATGATGGTGTTGGACTTGACGTGCTTGGCCACCCGAAACGCGAACTTCAGATCGCGCATCTCGGCGTCCGTCGGCGCCCGCCTAGTCACGACCTTGAAGGTCATGTCGGCGACCACCGCATTGTCGCGGCTCTGCACGAGGAGGCCGCCTGCCACCGTCTTGGCGGTGAGGCCGGGCGCGCGCGGATCGGGCAGGCTGCCGGCGAGCAGAAGTCGAAGGTTCTTGCGCGCGCCGATGATGGCGATGGCTTCCTCGCTTGCGTCGGGTGCGATGATGACCTCGGTGAAGATTTTCGTGATCTCGCGCGCGGTGTCGGCATCGAGCGCGCGGTTCATCGCGATGATGCCGCCGAAGGCCGAGGTGGAGTCGCAGGCCAGCGCCTTGCGATAGGCGCTGACGAGGTCGGATCCCTCCGCGACGCCGCAGGGATTGGCATGCTTGACGATGACGCAGGCCGCGGTGCGCTTGGCGTCGAACTCGCCGATGCATTCATAGGCCGCATCGGTGTCGTTGATATTGTTGTAGGAGAGCTCCTTGCCCTGGAGCTGCCGTGCGGTCGAGACGCCCGGCCGCTTGTCGGGCGTTGCATAGAACGCCGCGGTCTGGTGCGGATTCTCGCCATAGCGCAGCGACTGGATCAGCCTGCCGCCGAAGGCGCGGAAATCGGGCGCGTCGATTTCGAGCTGGCGATTGAACCAGTTCGAGATCGCGGCGTCATAGGCGCCAGTGCGCGCGTAAGCCTTTGCAGCAAGGCGCCGGCGCAGCTTCAGCGTGGTCGCACCGCTGTTGGCGGCGAGCTCGTCGAGCACGGCCTGATAGTCCTCCGCTTCGACCACGACAGCGACATCGTCATGGTTCTTCGCGGCGGCGCGGATCATCGCGGGGCCGCCGATATCGATGTTCTCGATGCAATCCTCGAAGCCCGCGCCTTTGTCGACGGTTGCTTCGAACGGATAGAGATTGACGACGAGGAGATCGATCGGCGCGATGCCATGCGCGGTCATCGCTTCCGCATGGTCCTTGTTGTCGCGGATCGCGAGCAGGCCGCCATGCACCTTCGGATGCAGCGTCTTGACGCGGCCATCCATCATCTCGGGGAAGCCGGTCAGCTCGGAGACGTCCTTCACCTTGAGACCGGCCGCGGCGATCGCCTTTGCGGTGCCGCCGGTCGAGATCAGCTCGACATCGTGCGCGGCAAGCGCCTTCGCGAATTCGATCAGACCGGTCTTGTCGGAAACGGAGAGAAGGGCGCGGGTGACGCGGCGGGGATGGTCAGTCATGAGCAAGATCCTCTGTCTGAAGGAGTAATGCCCAGGCGCGCGGCAGCTATGTCCCGCGCTTCCCGATGGTGCTCCATCCAAGGTCGCCAGTCGCGCGAGCGAAGGCTCGATAGCAGTTTTCGGTCGCTTTCACAACGATCAGATGGGGCCGAATTGCAGGCGTCTACAGCGGAAGTTCCGGCTCCCGCCGCGCATTTCTGCGGGCATTCGTGATCGCCGGCGAGGCGGTGGAGCGGACAAAACTCCAGCGGATCGAGGGCGCCTGCCGCGCGTCCTGGCGGATCACGATCTGCGCGGTGCGGCGCGGCCCGTCGTTGCCGGCCAGGGACACGCTGTCCTCCAGCTCCACCTTGTCGTCGAGTGCCTCGAAGGTCCAGACGTCGCGGTTCGGGAGCACCAGCATGACGCCGCGGGCATCGGATAGTCGGCTCGCCTTCACCGCCGGGTGCAGATGGAATCGCAGCGCGAAATCGGCATCCGCACCCTTGAAGCGTCCGCCTTGCGGCGGCGACAGCGTGTCCTCGCCGTCGATGCGCGCGCCGTCATTGGCGATCATCAGCACGCGACGGTGGATCGCGCCGAATTTTGTCAGGTAACCGTCATGCGATGTCGTGAGCAGCGTGCCGTTCTGCACGATTTCGCGATAGCTCTCGACCTCGACCGGGCCGCTGGTGACCGGAGCGCCGTGCAAGAGCCGCTTCATCGCCGACATCTCCACGAACTGGCATGACGAGGTGTCGTGATAGGTCAGCGTCGAATGCGCCGCCGTGCCGCGTGCGAACGGCCGCCAATTGTCGCGGCCCGTAGTCGGCATGCCGCAATTGGTGACGATGCGGCTGATGCCGGAGGACAGTTCGAACGACAGGCAGCCGGCATGGGCGTCGTGGCTGACGCTGGCCGCCGGCGGCGGGCCGGTGTCGATAATCAAAGTGGTCTGGCCGGCATCGAGGCGCTGGAAACCGGTATGCGGCATGTTCGACATCGGCGCGCCGTGGGTGTCGTCATAGGCAAGCAGCGTGGCAAGCAGGTCTGAGGGCGTCGCGCTCATGCCGTTGAACAGCGCGAAATTGCCGTCGCCGTGGCGGAAGAAGCGCAGCATCGGCATCATGCGGTCGATCGCGTTGAGCAGCGCGGGCGGCGGCGCGATGTTGCGTGCGGCAAAGGTCTGCCGCAACGGCAACAGGTCGATCAACAGCTCGATCAGCGCGCCCGGGTTGCGCGAGACATGCCCGCCGTCGGGCAGGATCTGCCGCTGCAATTCATCGGAGAGCTTTTTTGAGGCGCTGCGGATGTGACTTGCCTGGTTGGCGAGGCACAGCGCCGCATAGCATAGCGCGATCAGCACCTGGAGCTTCGGCACTCCGTCGGGAATGTTGACCATGGTGTAGCGCAGCAAGCGGATTTCGCGCGCCAGCGCGCGCAGATAGCGACGGTAGAATTTGTTGTCGGTATCGTTGAGCACCAGCGGTGCCTGCGACAGCAGGGAGATCACGCGTCGCGCCAGCACGTCGGCGCGTCGCGCGACGGGACGGCGCTTGCTGGCAGGGTTGCCGATCCAGTCCTCGATCAGCGAGCGCGCATTCGCGCGCGTCAGCGCGGTGTCCGCGGCGCGCAAATGGCGCAGCCAGCCGAAGCCGAGCAGCGCAACCTCCCAATCCTCCGACGGCGGCTCGAGATCGAAGATCGAACGGCCGTGGCAATTGACGATCTTGCCGGCGAAGACGAAGCGGCCGGCATAGATCTCGGCGGCGCGGGTCGCATCCGCGGTGCGCAGATCATGCGGCGCGATGATCAGCCGGTCGGCGCGGCCGGGCCAGACCCGCGACAGGGCGACGGAACCGCCGCTCGCGCGCGCGAGCATGTTCCGCGCGAAGCGGTTCATCACCAGCGTCGAGATACGTCTGCGTTGAGCGACCGACACGCCTTGCCTTGATGGGGGGAGAGGATTCCGCCGAATCCTTATTAATCCCAAAATCGGACGGCCGACACCACCTTGAACGACGCGAATCAGCGCCGTGGTTGCAAAATCCAGTGCAAAATCAGGATTTAACGAGCCGGGCCGCGAAAAAGCCGTCGAGCCCGCCGAGCTTGGGATCGGCGTTCGGCAGATGGCTGGGCAGAGTGCGCAAATCGCCCTCGGCGGTGACGATCTCGCTGAGTCCCGACACCTCGGACGCATCGATAGGAACCCGGCGAAGCCCAGGCTCTGTGGCCAGCAGCGCGGCGACCGCATGCTCGCCCTCTTCGGGTTCCAGCGAGCAGGTACAGTAGACCAGCGTCCCGCCGGGCTTGAGCAGCGAGATCGATTTTTGCAGCAGCCGCCGCTGGAGCACGGTCATTGCCGCGATGTCGGATTCCTGCCGGAGCCAGGAGACATCGGGGTGGCGGCGGATCGTCCCGGTCGAGGTGCAGGGCGCATCGATCAGGATGCCGTCGAAGCCATCGGCCGGACCCGCCCATTCCACGGCGTCGGCGACGACGGTCTCGGCCTGGAGCGACAACCGCATCAGATTCTCGCGCAGCCGCGCCACCCGGGCGGGCGAGCGGTCGATGGCCGTGACGTGCGCGCCGGCCTGCGCCAGTTGCGCGGTCTTGCCGCCGGGAGCGGCGCAGAGATCGGCGATGGATTTGCCCTTGATGTCGCCGAACAGCCGAGCTGGCAGCGCAGCGGCGGCGTCCTGCACCCACCATTGTCCTTCGGCGAAGCCGGGAAGCATGGTCACCGCGCCATGCAGCACCGTACGCACCGATCCGGTCGGCAGCACCTCGCCATGTAAGCGGCTCGCCCATTGCGCGGCGTCCGACTTCACGGTCAGATCCAGCGAAGGGTCGTGGCTGAGCGCGAGCGCCATGTCTCTTGCGACCGTCTCTCCGTAATGCGCGCGCCAGCGCGCGACCATCCAGGGCGGCAGATCCAGCGACTGTGCCGCAACCTCGTCCACCAGCGCCTTGCCCTCGCGGGCGCAGCGGCGCAGCACGGCGTTGACGAGGCCGGCATAGCGCGCGGCGCGCCGGTCGGATTGCACGAGGCGAACGGAAAGATCGACGGCCGCGTGATCGGGCACGTCCATCCAGAGGATCTGGGCGGCGCCGATCAACAGCGCGCTCTGCGCGCGCGGCGCGTCGGAGGGAATGCCCTTGTCGAGCAACCGAGACAGCACATGGCCGAGCGTGCCGAGCCGGCGCAGCACGGTGGCGACCAGGCGGCGCATCAGCGCGCGGTCGCGGTCGGGGAGCGTCTTCAGTCCGGGATGGGCGCCGCTGCCATCGAGCTGCTCGTCAAGCGTGCGGTGCTTTTGCAGCACGCCGTCGACGATGTCGGCGGCAATCCGCCGCGCCGCGAGACCGGGCACTTCGGATGGAGGAGCGAAACGTTGAGAAGGCATGCGGAAACAAGGTTCTGAGCGAGCGGCAGTTCGCCGTAATGGGCGCATGCCTTGAGAAGGCGATCTCTGGCACGCGAATATGCCAAATGTAAGAATCGCTTCCGGGTTTTTTCAGCCCTTTCGGCGCCATTTCAGGAATGCGTTATTGGGCGTCGCGCCGTGCGCCGTCCCGCGCTAGAAAGCCTACGATGAGTGACCAGCCTCCTGTTCCCGACCGCAAGCAGCTTACGCCGGCCGCCCAGCGTGCGCTGGCCGAGGCCGACGCGCGCCGGCAGGCTGCGGCAGTCCGAGCCAAAAACAACGGCCAGGCGGCGCCAAAGGAGTTGCAGGGCCCAAAAGGACCCGAACCGACCCGCTATGGCGATTGGGAGCGCAAGGGCATCGCTTCCGACTTCTGAAGCTTGCCTTTTGAGGCTCGCTTGCCGTACTGCCCGACTCAGCCCTAGCGTGCGCGGATGTCGCGTTTCGATCCAAGCCATCCGTATCGGCCTTCATACAGCGGCTCGCCGTTTGGCCGCCGCTTCTCAGGCCTGTTGCCGTGGATGTTCGTGGTCGGAATCGTGGTGGCCGTGGTGTTCACGTTCCGGCACGGGATGAACTGGCCCTTCCCTCATGCGACTGACGGTCAGTCGCGGGACGCCGAAATCATCTTACAGCAGGCCAATCCTGACGTCCGTGAGCCGGTCGACGTCGTTCGCACCATTGACGGCGACACCTTTCTCGCACGCGTTCGTCAGCGCAACGGCCGCGATCTCGTGGTGCGCGTTCGCCTGCGCGGCATCGATGCACCCGAGATGAAAGCCTCCTGCCAGGAGGAACTGGACAAGGCCGAAGCCGCGGCCCGCGCATTGCGCGATCTGCTCGGCCAGGGTGGCGTGGTGATCACCAATCTCGGCTCCGATAAATACGGACGCGTTCTCGCTGACGTCGCGACCAAACGCACGGCCAATGTCTCGGCGGCGTTGCTCGCCGGCGGCTACGCGCGGAACTACAATGGCGGCCATCGCGACGGCTGGTGCGCGCGGAGCTGGCGCTTCTGGTAACAAAAAAGCCGCGTCGAAAGACGCGGCTCTTGCCGTCTTGCCCTGATGCCGGCGATCAGCGCGTCACGACCACCGTCGTGCCGACCGAGACGCGGCTGTAGAGATCCGTGATGTCGTCGTTGAGCATGCGGATGCAGCCATACGAGACGAAGCCGCCGATCGAGCCCGGCACGTTGGTGCCGTGGATGGCATACTCACCGCCGGACAGCGTCATCGCCGCGACGCCCATCGGGTTGCGCGGGGAGCCGCCCGGGATGACGTCCGGGATGCTCGGCTTGTCGCGCTTCACCTCGGCAGGCGGCGACCAGGCCGGATTGCGGTACTTGCCGTCGATGCGGGTGGTGCCGGCCCACTGCTTGCCGGACTTGCCGACGCCGACCGGGTAGCGCACGGCGTGGCCATTATCGAGGACGAGATAGAGCCGACGCTCGTTGGTTTTGACCACGATGGTGCCCGGCGAATAGTCGGCCAGGTGCGTCCCCACCATTTCCGGCCGCGCCTGCGCCGCCGTCGACATCATCACCCCAGCCCCAATGGTGGCGGCCAGCGCCACAGCAATCCTCATCGACATCGATTTTCCCCTTGCCCCGAACGGACCGTCCAAAATTACGCAAAACCGGCAATCTCCGGCTCACCAAGTCCTCGTTAGGGGACATTCTTAACCGCGCCTGTTAACCGGATGGTTTCCACGCACGGCCGCCAAGGGCCAGCCAGCAGGGGGAACAAAGGAAATGTTCGAAACAAAGTAAATGACCTGAAAACAACACTTGCCCGGAAAGATGCCCGGGCGCCGGCGCGCGGCCTGACAAGTGCGTGAAGATGTGAACGGCCGTTGTCCGGGAGGCGCTAACGCGGAGATGCGGTCTCGTGTCCCGGACGCGGCGCAGCGCGAAGCGGTGCGACGCAGAGCCGGGGCATAGAAAGCCACAGAGTCTGCCGTTGCATGGGCCCCGGCTCAGCAGCGCACCGCGAAGGAGCGCTGCGCTGCGTCCGGGACACGGGACTGCCTTACGCGGACTTCTTGTTCTGCCGATTCTTGACGAGGTCGTCGACCACGCCGGGATCGGCCAAGGTCGAGGTGTCGCCCAGGCTGCCCGGCTCGTCCTCGGCGATCTTGCGCAGGATGCGGCGCATGATCTTGCCGGAGCGGGTCTTGGGCAGGCCTGGCGAGAACTGGATCTGGTCGGGCGCAGCGATCGGGCCGATCTCCTTGCGCACCCAGGTGACGAGCTCCTTGCGCAGTTCGTCGCTCGGCTCGACGCCGGCCATCAGGGTCACATAGGCGTAGATGCCCTGGCCCTTGATGTCGTGCGGGTAACCGACCACGGCGGCTTCCGAGACCTTCTCGTGTGCGACCAGCGCACTCTCGACTTCCGCCGTGCCCATGCGGTGACCGGAGACGTTGATGACGTCGTCGACACGGCCGGTGATCCAGTAATAACCGTCGGCATCGCGCCGGCAGCCGTCGCCCGTGAAATACTTGCCCTTGTAGGTCGAGAAATAGGTCTGCTCGAAGCGGGCGTGGTCGCCATAGACCGTGCGCATCTGGCCCGGCCATGACCGCGTCAGGCACAGATTGCCTGATGTCTCGCCGTCCAGCACCTTGCCGTCGGCGTCGACGATCTCAGGCACCACGCCGAAGAACGGTTGGGTCGCCGAGCCCGGCTTGAGCTTCGTGGCGCCGGGCAGCGGCGTGATCAAAATGCCGCCGGTCTCGGTCTGCCACCAGGTGTCGACGATCGGGCAGCGTTCGTCGCCGACGACGCGGTGATACCACTCCCAGGCTTCCGGATTGATCGGCTCGCCGACCGAGCCGAGCAGGCGCAGGCTGGCGCGCGAGGTCTTCTTCACGGGCGCGTCGCCGCTCTGCATCAGCGCGCGGATCGCGGTCGGCGCGGTGTAGAAGATGTTGACCTTGTGCTTGTCGATGACGTTCCAGAATCGCGAATTATCCGGATAATTCGGCACGCCTTCGAACATCAGCGTGGTCGCGCCGTTGGCGAGCGGTCCGTACAGAATGTAGCTGTGGCCAGTGACCCAGCCGACGTCGGCGGTGCACCAGTAGATGTCGCCGTCGTGATAGTCGAAGACGTATTGATGCGTCATCGCGGCGAACACGAGATAGCCGGCGGAGGTGTGAAGCACGCCCTTGGGCTGGCCTGTCGAGCCCGAGGTGTAGAGGATGAACAGCGGATCCTCGGCGTGCATGTGCTCGACCGGGCATTCCGTCGTCACCATCGCGGCAGCCTCGTGATACCAGAGGTCGCGCGTCGGGTTCATATCGATCTTGCCGCCGGTGCGCTTGACCACGACGACCCAGTCGACGCCGTCTGCCTTGGCGAGCGCCGCGTCGACATTGGCCTTCAGCGGCACCTTCTTGCCGCCGCGCAGGCCCTCATCCGCGGTGATGATCACCTGGGACTGGCAGTCGCTGATGCGCTGGGCGAGGCTGTCGGGCGAGAAGCCGGCGAACACCACGGAGTGAATCGCGCCGATCCGCGCGCAGGCCAGCATCGCGTAGGCCGCCTCCGGGATCATCGGCAGGTAGATGGTGACGCGGTCGCCCTTTTTGACGTTCCGGGTGCGCAGGATGTTGGCCATCCGGCAGACCTCGTCGTGCAGCTCCTTGTAGGTGATGTGCCGGGATTGCGAGGGATCGTCGCCTTCCCAGATGATCGCTGTCTGGTTGGCGCGGCTGTGGAGATGCCGGTCGATGCAATTATGGGCGACGTTGAGGATGCCGTCCTCGAACCATTTGATGGAGATGTTGCCGGGCGCGAAGGAGACGTTCTCGATCTTCGTCGGAGCGTGCATCCAGTCGATGCGCTTGGCCTGCTCCGCCCAGAAGGCGTTCGGGTCCGAGATCGAGCGGGCGTACATGTCCTTGTATTTGGCCTGGTCGACCCAGGCGCGCTTCGCCCATTCCGCGGGGACGTCGTAGATCTTCTCGGACATGCTTCCCTCCACATACGGCAAGCCGAGCACAGACCGCTGGCGAGCCGACTTGATCGTTGAACCGATTATGCGTCGGGCTAACCGGACCCGACAAGGTGCACAAGCTGGACCTTCGGCGAGCAGCCTGCCATGCGGAGGATCAAGCCGCTCCGTGCGACTGTCGCAGTTTTGAAACAGGGCGACGGGCGGCTTTCGGGTCTTTACCCAGATCTTCGGAATGGGCCCGCGCAGAGCGCCATGCGCCCAACAGAGGTATTTAGAAACCGCCTCTCACTGATTCGGGACTCGCAATGCGGTTCGGAACACCCTAAATGGCCAACCCGGGTCCAACGAGGCCCCTTGGAACAAAAATCAGAACAGCGGCATTGACCGATAACAAACAGGGCTAAGGCATAAGACTATGATGGATCAGCAGAATCTCGGGACTTTGCGGCCCGCTTCAGCCGATCCTGCAGCCATTGCGCTGGCCAAAGCCCTCGGACAATGGCCGAAGCCAGCCGGTTCCGGTCGTCCCAGCCCGAAAAAAGTGTTCGACGCAGCGCCTGCGGCGACGGTCGAGGCCCTCGCCAAGGAGCTGGGCCTGCGGCTCGGCGACCAGAACGAGCTGACCATCCGCCGCATCAGGCGTGGCAAGGGCTATTCGTTCGTGCGGCCCAACGGCGCCCACATCCGCGATGCCCGCACCATTCGGCGGCTGCATTCCATGGCGGTGCCGCCGGCCTATCGCGAGGTGCGCTACTCGGCCGATCCGAGCACGCATCTCCAGGCGGTGGGACGCGATGCCGCGGGCCGGCTGCAATATCGCTATCACGCTGATTGGGAGAAGGTTCGCGAGCAACGCAAGGCGCATCGCCTGGAAAAGCTCGTCGGCGCGCTGCCCAAGATCCGGCGCAAGGTCTCGGCGTTCCTGTCGGGCGACGAGCCGACCCGCGAGTTCGCGCTCTCGGCCGTCATCGAACTGATAGCGCGCACCGCGATCCGCCCCGGCAATGAATCCTATGCCCGTCTCAACGGCACCCGCGGGGCCACCACGCTGCTGAAGTCCAACGTCTCGCTGGAAGACGACAGCTTCGTACTGACGTTCAAGGCGAAGGGCGGCAAGGCCGTGCGCAAGGAGTGCGACGCGGCCAAGCTCGTGCGCGCCATCGGCATTTTGCAGGGCGTTCCCGGCAAGCGCATGTTCCAGTATCGCGATGCCTACGGCATCGTGCGCGCGGTCAGCACCACGCAGGTGAACGCGTTTCTGCGCGAGATCGCCGGCATCAAGATCTCGCTGAAGGATTTCCGCACGCTGATGGCCTCTGCCGTCGTCGTGGAATCGCTGTCGCGGATCACGCCGGCGACCAGCCAGCGTGGCCGCAAGAAGCAGGTGCTGGAGGCGATCCGCGGCGCTGCCGATCAGCTCTCCAATACGCCGGCGATCTGCCGCAAGAGCTATGTTCACGACACCATCGTCACCGCGTTCGAGGACGGCATCCTCGAACGCTTCGCCGCGACCATGAAGGGCCAGCGCTCGCAGGCCAGGCGCGAGCAGCTTTTGCAGCAGGTGGTGGCGACCGCGGCGGTCTGATCCTCTCCCGTCGCTACGCCTTGTTGGAAACGCCGTTGTCGGGACCGGGATCGCCGCCCGCGGCTGCCGCCGTGAGCCGTCCCAGATAGTGCGCCCATCCCGTCGCGTGCGCGGCAGCCTGTTCCTCGGTCGGCAGCCCGCTATGGGTCATGCGCAGCAATGTGCTGCCGTCGCGTTCGATCAGGTCGATCTCGATCAGGCTCGAGCCGGGCGGCACTTCCTGGCCGCCCTCCCATCCAAACGTGTAGGCGAGCCGATGCACCGGCACGACCTCGCGGAACGCGCCGCGGGCAACGCCGCCGCGGGGGCCGATGCCTTTGAGCAGATATAGCCCGCCGGGATGCGGCTCCGTGGACGCGTCGGAACCCATCCAGCTCAAAATCTTCTCGGGGTCGGTCAGGTAAGCGAAAACGGTGGCACGCGGGGCGGCGATCTGGGTCTCGCGTCGCACTATGAACGGTTCGGTCATCGGCGATCATCCCTGGGCTGACTGTGGGACATGGCGGTGCGCGAGCGGCCCGTCAAGGATTGCCCGTGACAAAGAGGTCCTGGCATCGTCATGATCGGGCCATGTACCTCTCGCCGACGCTCGCCTGGCTTGTCGATGCCGCCGCCGATAGCGCCGGGGCCGACCGTCTGCTCGCGGACCTCGGCGCGCATCTGGTCGCTGACGGCGTGCCGCTTGCGGCAGGCAGCCTGACGTTGGAGGTGCCACATCCGCTGATCGCGAAACGGACCTGGTTGTGGCGCGCGAACAACGGCCGGGTGATCGAAGCGCTCGGCTTCGCACCAGGCGGCCTCGCGCCCGACCTACCCAACGATGCCGGCCGCCGCTGGCTGCGCGACATCGCGGACGGCGAGGTGCACGAAGACGCGGTCGGACAGCCCGACGGGCCGTTGCTCGGCTGGATCGGGCCGCGTCCGTTCACCGCGGACGAGACCGAGCAATTGCGCCAGGCCGCGCGCTTTGCCGCGACACCCCTTGCGGTGCTTGCCGCGCGTGCAACGTTGCGCGCGACGTTGGATGCTTATCTCGGCAAGCGCAGCGCGGAGCGGGTGCTGGCGGCACCGCTGCGGCGCGATCTCGGCGAGACCATACAGGCCGCGCTGCTCTATGCCGATCTGCGCAACTTCACGCTCCTGTCGGAAGCCAATCCGCCTGCCGACGTCATCGCGGCTCTCGATGCCTGGTTCGATCGCATCGCCGGCGCGGTTCACGCCTTCGGCGGCGAGGTGCTGAAATTCATCGGCGACGGCGTGCTCGCCATCTTTCCGGTGGTCGGGACGTCACCGCGCCAAGCGTGCGATGCAGCTCTGCGTGCCGCGAGCGCAGCCGAAGCCGGGATGGCGTATCTCAATGCGGAGCGCCGTGCACAAGCTCTGCCGCCGCTCGCGTTCGGCGCGGCGCTGCATCTCGGCGAGATGCTGTGGGGTAATATCGGTGCCGCCAACCGGCTCGATTTCACGGCGATCGGTCCCGCCGTCAATCTCGCCAGCCGGCTCGAAGGATTGTGCAAGCCGCTCGGCAGAACCGTGCTGGTGTCGGGCGCGCTCGCCGCCGAGACGGACATGCCTCTGATCGCGCTTGGATCGCATTCGCTGCGCGGCATCGCCGTGCCATGCGAGGTGTTTGCGCTGCCGGAGACGCAAGCTCGGATATCGTAGCCCGGATGGAGCGGAGCGTAATCCGGGATCGTGCCACATGGGATTTTCCCGGATTGCGCTGCGCTCCATCCGGGCTACGGCAGCAAGCCTACATCCCACCCATCTTGCAGACGAGCTTCCATTCCTCGGCCGTCACCGGCTGCACCGACAGGCGGGAATATTTCACCAGCGCCATGTCGGCGAGCTTCTTCTCGGCCTTGATCGCCGCCATCGTCACCGGTGTCTTCAAGGGCTTGTCGGCCTTGATGTCGACGCAGACGAATTTTTCGGTCTTGTCGGTCGGATCGGGGTAGGCTTCCTTGATAACTTCCGCGATGCCGACGATCTCCTTGCCCTCGTTGGAATGATAGAAGAACGCCTTGTCGCCCTTCTTCATGGCGACGAGATTCTGGCGCGCGGTGTAATTGCGCACGCCAGTCCAGGCTTCGCCCTTGGCGCCTTTCGCCACCTGCTGGTCCCAGGACCACACCGATGGTTCGGATTTCACCAGCCAGTACGCCATGTTCATTCCTCTGCCTTGAAAGGTCGCGTCATAAGCCCCGAGATCGCGGCGTCGATCGTGCTTCTGCCGGTCAGGATCGATGCGACGGCTTCCGATACTGGCATTTCGATGTTTTGCGAAGCCGCGAGCTCGATCAGGACCGGCGCGGTGAATTCGCCTTCGGCAAGCTTTCCGGCGGGCGGCTGCTCGCTGCGGCCAAGCGCCAAGCCGAGCGCGAAATTGCGCGATTGTGGGCTCGAGCAGGTCAGGATTAGATCGCCGAGGCCAGACAAGCCCGTGAGTGTTTCGCTGCGTGCGCCGAGCGCGCGGCCGAGGCGTGTCAGCTCGGCAAAGGCGCGGGTGGTGAGTGCGGCCTGGGCGGAAGCGCCGAGCTTGCGGCCGACCGCGATGCCGACCGCGATCGCCAGCACGTTCTTGGCGGCGCCGCCGATCTCGACGCCGCGGACATCGGTGGAATGATAGGGCCGGAAGGTCGTCGAGCCCAGCGCCTGCACCAGGTGGCTCGCCAAGGCGTCGTCCTTTGCGGCCAGCGTCACTGCCGTCGGCAGGCCGCGCGCGACGTCGTCGGCAAAGCTCGGGCCCGACAGGATCGCCGGCACCGCGTGCGACGCAGCCTCCGCAATCACGTCGGTCATGAACTTGTGGGTGCCGTGCTCGATGCCTTTGGCGCAGGCGATGACAGGCACCGGTTTCGTCAGATGCGAGGCCAGCATGTTGACGGCGCCGCGCAGATGCTGCGCCGGCGTTGCGATCAGCAGCATATCGGCGCGTGCCGCCATGGAGAGATCGCTCGTGACGATGATGTCCGGCGCAAGCCGCACGCCGGGCAGTCGCGGATTGTCGCGGCTCGATGCGATCCGCGTCGCGTGCTCGGGATTGCGCGCCCACAGCGTCACGTTTCGTCCGGCCCGCGCCGCCACCATCGCCAGCGCCGTACCCCAGGCGCCCGCACCGATCACCGCGACCGATGGGAATGCTGTCATTGCTAGAACCCCGCGCGCGTCTTGCCGTATCCGGCCGGTGCCGTCGCGTTCGCATCGAGCAGCCAGCGCGCACGGGGCTGTGCTTCCATCGTGTCGGTCATGCCGAGTGCGAGACGTTCGGCGCCGGCCCAGGCGATCATCGCGCCGTTGTCGGTGCAGAGCGCCGGCGGCGGCATGATCAATTGTGTTCCGGCTTTCCTCGCAACGTCGTGCAGCGCGCCGCGGATCGCCTGATTGGCGGCAACGCCGCCGGCCGCCACCAGCGCACGCGGCGCACCGAACTGCTCGCGGAAAAGTTTCAGACCGACGCTCAACCGGTCGGCGGTGGAGTCGAGCACGGCCGCCTGAAAGCTCGCGCAGAGATCGCTGACGTCCTGCGGCGTGATCTCGGCCAACCGGCTCGCTTCGTTACGCACCGCCGTCTTCAATCCCGACAGCGAGAAGTTGGCGTCGGGGCGTCCCTGCAGCGGCCGCGGAAACGCAAATCGCGCGGGATCGCCGCTGGCTGCTGCGCGCTCGACCTGCGGCCCGCCCGGATAGGGCAGTCCCAGCATTTTCGCGACCTTGTCGAAGGCCTCGCCGATCGCATCGTCGACGGTGGTGCCGAGGCGGACATACTGACCAACGCCGGTGACGGCGACGATCTGGGTATGGCCGCCCGAGGCGAGAAACAGGCAATAGGGAAATTCGAGTGCGTCGGTCAGGCGCGGCGTCAGCGCATGCGCTTCCAGATGGTTCACCGCGACCAGCGGCGTGTCGTGCACCATCGCGATCGCCTTCGCGGTGGTAAGCCCGACGATGACGCCGCCGATCAGTCCCGGGCCCGCGGCGGCCGCGACACCGTCGAGCTGGGCAAAGTCGATGCCGGCCTCGTGCATGGCGCGGTCGATGATGCCGTCGAGCAGGCCGACATGAGCGCGGGCGGCGATCTCAGGTACCACGCCGCCGAAACGGGCATGCTCCTCGACCTGCGACCACACGATATTGGACAGGATCTTGCCGCTGCCGTCAGGAGCACGCTCGATCACCGCCGCGGCGGTCTCGTCGCAGGTGGTTTCGATGCCCAGTACCAGCATTGGCGAATTGTTATCCAATTTGCGCCCTTCTCGCCCCCCTTGCGCTCATCCGCAAAGCAGAGTTCTGGTACGTCCGGTAGCATTCCGGGGTCGGCCAACGCAATCGTCACGCGCGGCCGTCCCTCGTCAAACCGCCACTGCCACGTGGTTCGGGAACACAAGCGATGTCCATTCTTGTCACACGGCCGCATCCCGACAATGAAGCGACGTCGGAAAATCTGCGTGCACGGGGTCATGTGGTGCTGCTCGCGCCGGTGCTCAAGTGCGAGCCGGTCGCCTTCCATGACGAGAGTGAAACGAGCTACAGCGCCGTCATTGTCACGTCGGCCAATGCGATTCGTGGTGTCGCGCCGCAATTGCAGGAGCTTGGTCTCCTGGAACTGCCGCTGTTCGCGGTCGGCGAGCACACGGCCGCCGCCGCGCGCGATGCCGGCTTTGCCGAGGTGGTCGTCGCCGGCGGCGATGCCGCGGCCTTGCGCGACAAGGTGATGCAGAGCGCGCGCGACAAGCGGCTCAACAAAAAGAGCACGTTGCTCTATCTCGCGGGCGCTGATCTGTCGCGCGACCTCGGCGGTGAGCTGGGCGCCGAAGGCTTCAACGTCGTCACGCAGACGACCTATCGCATGGCGCCGGTCAAGCTGTTGCCGCGTGATGTCTGTGAGGGCTTTGCCGCCCATGGGATCGAGGCGGTGCTGCATTACTCCCGGCGCAGCGCGCGGGCTTTCCTGGAAGCCGCGCGGGACGAAGGTGTCGAAATCTCGGCCCTGGCGATCCCGCAATGCTGCCTGTCCGAGACCGTCGCCGGCGTTCTGCGCGAGGCCGGTGCCGCGCAGGTTCTGGTGGCCGCGACGCCGGACGAAAATGCCTTATTCGACACCTTGGAGCGTGCTTTGCGCACCCGTTTGGCGTAAGAGGTCGGGCCGAATCCGACGCAATCGGATCCGTTCGTTCAGGGCAGGTAAGTGTGAGGAACCGTCACGATGGCCGACGACAAGCCTGAAGACGCAGGATTGGCTCCCGAGTCCGGCCGTGCCAAGCGCAATCCGCCCACCATCGACCTCGAGGCGACCGAAGTCTCGACCCTGCCGCAGGAGGTGACGGGCGGGCCGGAGGCTGAGGCAGCGACCGAACAGGCCGCGCATGAGCAGGCCAAATCTGAAGAGGGCAAGTCTCAGGAGGCAAAGTCCGAAGAAGCTAATGCCGAGCCACGGCCCGAGCCTGCCGAGGAAGAGTCTTCCGTTGCGTCCGCGCTGGTGCCGCCGTCAATTTCACCTTGGGTTATCGCTCCGTTCTCCGGCGCCGTCGCGGCCGCCATTGTGATCGCCGTCGGGTGGATGCTGGGCTGGCCTGCGGTGCAGGCGCCGCCGGCTGCTCCGCAAATGACGGGCGCAACCGTCGAGGCGCTGAGCGGGCGCGTGGCCGCAGTCGAAGCCAAGGCGGGCAAGCCTGCCGCCGATCCGGCCATGGTGGCGCGGATCGATGCGCTGGAGAAATCCGCAACGAGCCTGCGCGGCGACATCGCCAATTTGCGCGCACAGTCCGACAAGACCGCGAGTGCCATGAACGACGCGAAATCCGCGCCGAGTGCCGCCGCGCCCGATCTTGCCGCTCTCAACGACCGCCTCGCGCAGCTCGAGCGCGCCAGCAAGACCGAACGTGCCGAACTTGCGCAGCAGAGCGAGAAGATCGCCGACGCCAAGGCGATGGACGACAAGCCGCTGCGCCACGTGGTGGCGGCGGCCCTGCTCGACGTCGCTGTTCGCCACGGCGACGCTTACGAATCCCAGCTCGCCGCAGCGCGGTCGCTGGCAACAAAGCCGGATATGCTGAAGCCGCTCGACACCTTTGCACCGTCGGGCATTCCGACGCCGGTCGCGTTGAGTCGTGAGCTCCTCAACATCGTGCCAAAACTGTCGCCGCCGGCGGAAGCCCCGGCCAGCGGCACCGGCATCGTCGAGCGCCTTCAGGCGGGGGCGTCAAAACTCGTCCGCATCGAGCGTACCGACGGGGTCGGCAACGATCGCGGCGCCATCGTCGCGCGGGTGACGGCGGCTGCGTTGCGCAACGATTTCGTCGAGGCACGGCGCGAGTTGAAGACGCTGCCCGAGGCCGATCGTGCACCGGCACAAGCCTGGCTCGACAAGGCCGATGCCCGTGACGCGGCGCTCGCCGCCTCACGCAAATTCGCCGACGGCGCCATGGCGGATCTCGTCAAGCCTGGTCAATAAAGGTTCGCGCAACAATCAGCGCGTATAGGGATCGTCATGCTTCGCATCGTCCTCTTCCTCGTCTTGATCGCGCTGGCGGCGGCCGGCGCGGCCTGGGTTGCCGACCAGCCCGGCGATCTCGTCCTGACCGCAGGCAGTTTCCGCGCCACAACGACGCTTCCCCGATTCGTGTTCTTGCTTGGCCTCTTTGCCGCGGCAGTCGTGCTGGTCTGGAGCCTGCTGACGATGGCCTGGCGCGCTCCGGGGCGTCTGCGCCGCCGCCGTCACGACAAGCGTCACGCGCGCGGCCGCCACGCCATCACCCACGGCCTGCTTGCGATCGGCCATGGCGACACCGCGCTTGCCCGTCGTCACGCTGATACAGCGCGGCGGCTGGCCGCAAACGATCCGCTCGCGCTTCTCTTGCATGCGCAATCGGCGCAGCTCGAGGGCAATCGCGACGAGGCCCAGCGCGTCTTCCGTGCCATGGCCGAGCGCGAGGACACGCGCCTGCTCGGCCTGCGCGGCCTGTTCATCGAGGCGCAGCGCGCCGACGATGCGGTCGGCGCGGTGATGATCGCCGAGGAAGCGATCAAGCTGTCGCCGTCCTCGACCTGGGCGTCGCATGCGGTGCTCGGCTTCCGTTGCGCGCGCGGCGACTGGAGTGGCGCGCTCGCGATCCTCGATTCGAATCTGTCCGCGGGCCTGATCGACAAGCAGGCCTATCGCCGCCAGCGCGGCGTGCTGCTCGCCGCCCGCGCGCTGGAATTGGAAACGATGGACCGCGACGTCGCGCGCGAGAGCGTGATGCAGGCGGTCAAGCTCGCGCCGACCCTGGTTCCCGCCGCGGTGCTCGCTGCAAAATTCGAGAGCGAGGCGCATCAGGTGCGCCGCGCCATGAAGCTGGTGGAAACCGCTTGGCTCGCCAATCCGCATCCTGATCTCGCCGATGCCTATGCGCATGTGAAGCTCGGCGATTCCGCGCGGCAGCGCTTGCAGCGGGTCGAGACGCTTGCGGCCAAGATTCCTGCCGACAAGGCTGGTTATGTCGAGGGCCAGCTGGCGATCGCGCGCGCCGCGATCGATGCGTCCGAGTTCGCCCGTGCGCGCGCGGTGCTGTCGCCTTATGTCAACGATCCGACCCAGCGCGTGGCGCTGCTGATGGCCGAGATCGAACGTACCGAGCATGGTGACGGCGGCCGGGCCCGTGCCTGGACCTTGCGCGCGGTGCGCGCCCGCCATGATCCGGCCTGGACCGCGGACGGTTATGTCAGCGACCGCTGGCGTCCGGTCTCCCCGGTCACCGGCCGCCTCGACGCGTTCCAGTGGCAAACACCGGTCGCGAGTCTTCCTTCCGACAAGGGCGCCATGATCGAATCCTCAGCCTTCGAGGAAGCCATGCTGGCGGCCCCGCCGCCGAAGCGGGTGACGGCGGCCCCGAGCGAAAGCTTGGCGGAACCGGCTGTCATCGCGCCGGATCCGGTGCCTGCCCCGCAGGACAATTCGCCGCCCCTCGAGGCCAAGGAAATCTCAAAGGAGGCCGTCGAGGAAATCGCCAAAGAAACCGTCAAGGAAGAGCCGGTGGTCCCGCCAGCCGAGCCGGTCAAACCGGTCCCTGAGATCGCCGAATCATCGCCGGCGGCGGCAACGCCGGTCTTCAGGACCCGCGCCGACCTCGGCAAGCCTGCACCAGCGCCTATCCCCGCTGTCATCCCGATCGTCCGTGCCCCGGATGATCCCGGGATCGACGACGAGGGGCCGAGCGATGAATTTACGGAACAAATCGGCACGCCCAGGGACCATGCAAAGGCCCAGGCCGGCGGCTGGCGCGGATTCTGGTCTCGCTGGGGCGGGTGAGCGGCATTTCGAAGCCGGCTCCACCTTGCCAATTCGGGCCCCGCCCGATATCAGGAGCGCGCGTAACGGGACCGGCCTCGCGCGGGCCCCGGCAGGGTTCGCCGCAATAGCTCAGTTGGTAGAGCACGTCATTCGTAATGACGGGGTCGGGGGTTCGAATCCCTCTTGCGGCACCAGCGCTCACAGCTCATTTGATCCTCGCAAGCCAGGCGTTCTGACCGGCGCATTTGGTCACCATGAGCGCACTGCGCAGACGGGTCCCGTCGAGCGCAGCCAATGCATCACCGTGCTGGAGAAGGATTCAGTATCGCACGGCAGTCTGAGTGATCGTAATCACATAACCGCGCGATCGGCTCTCCTAGTGTCCAGCTCACGCCAAACACGGGGAGATTTCATATGCGCAAGATCATTCTGGTGGCCGCCATGGTGCTGGTCTCTGCATCTGCCCAGGCCGGAGGCCCGCGCAGCCTGTCGCTGTCCGCGGCGAGCGAGCCGGCTTCGGTTCAGCAAACGGCGCCGGTGCTTGCTGCCGTGCCGACGCAGGTGAGCGAAGCAGCGCCAGCCGCCGAAGCTCCGAAATATCTCGATCGCCCGCCGGCGGTTTCGCTCACGGCGCCTGCGGCGGCCGTTGCACCCACGACCACACCCACAACCACGATGGCCTCAGCGCCCGCCACAACGGCCCAACCCGCTGCGAAGACGACGGCCAAGGCAGACAAGCCGAAGCACAAGCGCAGCTGGACCGAAGGCCGCATCATCAGCGAGCTGCATCGTCACGGCATCTACTGGTAAGTGCCTGCTCTCAAAAAGCATATGGCCGGGACAAGCCCGGCCATGACGCAAGAGTTTTGGATCGGACTGGACGCGTTATTGCGAAACCGTCTGCACCACGCTTCCGATCGGACGCGCGCTCGAGGTCGGCACCTTCAGGTCCTTCAGCAGCGCCTCGTCATATTCCGGCAGCGTCTGGAAGGTCGTCTTGGCCTTCATCTGCACGACCTTGTAGCCACCGGCCTTGAGGCGCGCGAGCAGTGCCGGCATGGCTTCGCCGGTGTGCTTCTGGAAGTCGTGCATCAGGATGATGCCCTTGCCGAGCTTGTCGAGCCTGGTCATCACGGTCTCGATGATCTTCTCCGGCGTCGCGCCCTTCCTGAAGTCGAAGGAGTCGATGTCGGTCGAGAACATTGCGACGTTGCGAGTGCCGAAATAGCTCACGATCGCCGGATTGTGCTGAAGCTGCGGGAAGCGGAAGAACGGTGCGGGGTTGGTGCCGAGCGCGAATCTCACTGCGCTAAAGCCCTTCTCGACCTCGTCCTTGGCCATTTGCTCCGTCATCTTCTTGCCGTTCAAATTGACGTGCGACCAGGTGTGAGCGCCGACCGTATGGCCCTGGGCCAGCACCTGGCGCAGGATTTCGGGATGATAGGTCGCATGCTTGCCGACCGAGAAAAACAAGCCCTTGGTGCATTCATCCGCGAGCGCCTTCAGCACGGCGGGCGTGTTGACCGGCCAGGGACCGTCGTCGAAGGTCAGTACGACCTCTTTGTCGGTGAGGAAGTCGAACTGCTTGAAATGATCGAAGCCGAAGCCCGGACCGCCGGTGGTGTCGATCTCGACCACCCGGGAGACGCCGAGCGCGTTTGGATTGGCGCAGGTCGATTTCTGCTGCACCGGCATCGGTGCGGGTGCGGGCGCCGGAGCAGGTGCCGCCGGCTTCGCCGCAATCGCCGCCGTGGTCGCGACGTCGTCCTTGGCGGCGAGCTTCGCCTGTGCCGGCAATGGATCGGCGGCACGGGCGGCAATCGTCTTGGGAGCGGCCTGGTCGGCGCGCGAGGAATAATAAAACCAACCGCCGGCGGCAATCACGACCGCCGCAACTACACTGGCCAGCATCAGGCCCAACGCATTACGCATCGCCATTCTTTCCAATTACGCAACCAAACCGGCGGAATTTCCCGCTCGACGAGCCATTAATGCGAAGGATCGGTTAACGTGACACCAACACGACCGCCGATCGGGAGGAATTTCAGCGAGGTGCGCCAAAGTGACCGAAGTCACAGAGAGTGGACCTCCCGTGACCGTCATCACAGTGGAAACTGTTTTGCTGGAGCATTGTCGATCCCATCAACAACGGGCCCGCTTCCAGCGGTGCCAATGGGAGCTTCAAATGACCAAGTCTCTGAACACCAAGTCCTTGAGTAGCAAGATCCGCGACACCAGCCTGGCTCTGGGCTTTGCCGCCCTCCTCTCGATCGCCTCGACCGGCTCGAGCTTCGCCTTCTCGTCCGAAGCGCAGCAGCAGTGCACCGGCGACGCCTTCCGTCTGTGCTCGTCGGAAATCCCGAACATTCCGAAGATCACGGCGTGCATGATGAAGCATCGTTCGGATCTGAGCGCCGGTTGCCGCACCGTGATGGACAAGGAACTCGCCAAAGGCGGCGCGTCACGCAAGGTCGCTGACGCCCAGGACAGCCAGTAAAGAGACAGTCAGTAAGAGACAGCCACTAACAGCAACGATGGCGTCGTTGCGTCAGTTAGCTCCCCTCGCGATGTGCCCCGGCGTGAATGCCGGAGCCACGCGGCGGCGCAAGCCCGCCTTTCAATAAAGCCGTTGCGGCTTCGGGATCGTCGCTCTAGCTTCGCCCGCACATCTTCCGGGTAAGAGGCATTACGCGATGACCAGATTTCTTTTCATCATTCCATTGATCCTGCTTGCATCGGCTGCGTCAGCGCAGCAGCCCGGTCACGACGCCTGTGCGCGCGATGTGACGCGCTTCTGCCGCCCGGTGATGAACAATGGCGATCAGGCTGTGCTCGCCTGCCTCAAGCAGAACCGTACGCGGCTCACCAAAGGCTGCGACAAAGTGCTGACGGATCACGGGCAGTAAGACGTCGCGTCGTAGCCCGGATGGAGCGCCGCGAAATCCGGGTTTTGTCCACGCGGTGAAATCGTCCGGATTGCGCTTCGCTCCATCCGGGCTATGTTCTCGCAGAACCCTACGTGCTGCTTCCCGCCGCGGTGGCGACCACGGGCAGCACCTCACTTGCTGCCTGGTCCGGCGTCTCCTCTTTCCAGCGCACCGAGCCGAACGGACGCTCGAGCATGCGGCGGATCCGCACCGGATCGGGGCCGATGTGGAAATCGATCGCCTCCTGATGCAGCGCGCGTTCGGACTGTGTCGAGCGGTTGCGCTGGCGCAAATAGTCGAGCCAGGTCGGACAGTGGTAGCGCTCGGTCCACAATTCGGGATCGGCGATGTCGCGCGCGATCGACCAGCCATAGGCACCGTTGCGCTGCCGAGAGAGCTGCACGTCCTGCATCACGTTGTGAAAGGCGCGCGCGTTCTCTTGGGCGACGCGGTATTCGATCTCGACCACCAGCGGCCCGCTGCGCGCCGTGAGCGACAGCTTGACTTCAGGATCGGCCAGCAAGTCGGCGTCTTCGTTACGGGCGCCGACGCGCGGCATCGTGAGCCAGATCCCCAGCACCGGCGAGATCAGCATCAGGCCGGCGGCCGTCAGCAGCGCGACCTCGACGCCGGCATAGTCGGTGAGATGGCCCCAGCCCCAGGCGCCGATCGCGATGCCGCCGGAAATCGAGGCCTGGAACGCCGCGAGCGAGCGGCCGGCGACCCAGCGCGGTGCCGAGAGCTGCACGCCGATATTGAACAGCGCGATGGCGGCCATCCAGACCGCGCCTGCGAGCACCAGGGCAGCCGCGGTCAGCACTGGTTCGGTGCTCACGGCGAGCGCGGCCATCGCAAACGCCATCGAGATGGTGCAGGCGCGGATTGCGGCTTCGCCGCTCATGCGCTTGCGCAATTCGTGGATGTTGAGCGCACCGACCACGGCGCCCATGCCGAAAGCGCCGAGCATGATGCCGTAGGTCTGCGCGCCGCCATGCAGCAGGTCGCGTGCGACCAGCGGCATCAGCGCCATGATGGCACCGCCAATCAGGCCCATCACCAGCGTGCGCAACAGCACGATCTTGATCGGTGGCGAATTGGTGATGTAGCGGAAGCCCGACACCATGGCGCGGTTGAGCTTCTCCCGCGGCAGGCGCGAGGGCTCGGTGTTGCGCCGCCAGAGCAGCAGCACCACCAGCAGCGGCAAATAGAGGATCGCGTTGCAGGCAAACGCCGCCACCGCGCCAAGCGCGGCGACGATGACACCGCCGACCGCCGGGCCGAAGCTGCGCGCGATATTGTAGCTGATGCCGTTCAGCGCGACGGCCGACGGCAGGGCATCGGGCGGCACCTGCTCGCTGACCGAGGACTGCCAGGCCGGACCGAACAGTGCGTTGCCGCTGCCGACCACGAAGCAGAAGATGAGCAGCGTCTCTGGGGAAATGTAGTTGAGCCAGGCCAGGACCGTGAGTGCGGTCGCGCCAATCAGCGCGATCATGAGCGCGATCAGGGTCACGATACGGCGGTCATACATGTCGGCGATGGCGCCCGCCGGCATCGAGATCAGCATGATCGGCAGCATCAGGGCGGTCTGCACCAGCGCCACCTTGTCCGCCGAGGCCGCCATCTGCGTCATTGCCCAGGCGGCGCCCACGCCCTGGATCAGCAGGCCGAGATTGGAGAGCAGGCTGGCGAGCCAGATGCGCCTGAACACGGTGTACCGCAGCGGCGCCATGATGCCGTCGGCGTCAACTTTCTGACGGTTCGTCTGCTCGGTCATATCCCCTTCCAATTGGGCTGGCAGAAGTTGTCTTGACGTTGTCTTGGAGTGGTTTTTGGGCGATTCCGGCAAGTTCAGTGATGCCCGCGAAAGTCCTTCGCTGTCCAGTGGTTAGGCCGGTATAAGCGGTGCAAAGAGATGGTTTGGCGGGGGAGGAACATATGAAGCTGTCGCGACGGATGATCTTGCAAGGGGCCGGCAGCTTGCCCTTCGCAATTGCGAGCTTGCGGACGCGTGCATCGGCTCAACCCGCACGCGCTGCGCCGAGCGAGGTGCCTCCGATCCTGTTCGTCCACGGCAATGGCGATTACGACGCGCTCTGGATGACGACCTTGTGGCGGATGGAATCCAACGGTATCGCGCGAGACCGCTTGGCCGCGATCAATTTCACCGATCCCAATGCACGAAGCGACGACAAGGTCGAGCAGGCGGGCCGCTCCTCGACCGAGGACCAGCGCCGCGAGCTTGCCGCCGCCATCGTTCAATTGAAGCGCCGGACCGGTGCATCCCGCGTGGCGCTGGTCGGCAGTTCGCGCGGCGGCTACGCGATCCGAAACGTCATCAAGAGCGGCGGCGCCGCCGATGTCAGCCACGCCGTGCTCTGCGGCACGCCCAATCACGGCGTGTTCGCGACCGACGAACAGCCGAACAGCGAGTTCAACGGCCGCGGCGCGTTCCTGCGCGGCCTGAACGATGGCGAGAGCGAGGTGACGCCTGATGTCGCCTTTCTCACCTTGCGCAGCGACGGCATGGACAAATACGCGCAGGCCGATGGCCGCTTCATCGGCAAGCCCGGTACGCCGACCGGCGTCAACGTCGAAGGTCCGGAGTTGAAGGGGGCCACCAACCTCGTGCTCGGCGCACTCGATCATCGCGAAGTGGCATTTCACCCCCGAGCTTTCCGCGAGATCTATAAGTTCATCGCCGCCCGCGAGCCCGCGCGCATCGCGATCGTGCCGGAGCAGAGCGTCAGGCTGAGCGGCCTCGTGACGGGCACACCGGGCGGCACGCCGACCAACCGGCCGGTGGCCGGTGCAACCGTCGATGTCTTTCGCGTCGATCCTGAAACCGGTGAGCGCAAGGGCAGCGCCGTGTACAGTGGGAAGACCGGCGCGGACGGCCGCTGGGGACCGGCGCAGGTCGAGCCTTCCTGGTCGCTCGAATTCGCCCTCGCAGCGCCGGATGCGCCGACGACCCACATCTATCGCTCGCCCTTCCCGCGCTCGTCCGAAATGGTGCATCTGCGCGCCGCGCGTCCGCTCGGGCCCGCGGACAAGGACGCCGAGGCTGTCGTGATCATGTCGCGTCCGCGCGGTTATTTCGGCCTGCCGCGGGACGTGGTGCTGCTCGACGGCAAGGAGCCGGCGGACGTCAAATCGGGTGTGCCCACTGATTCGACAGCAACACTGCGCCTTCCGGCCGGCGAGATCGGGCGTAACATCGTGGCCCAATTTGGCGAAGAACGAATTGTGGCACGCGCCTGGCCTGCCCAAGAGAACAGGATTGCGATTGCCGAGCTGACTTACTAGCTAATTGTCTGCGTCACCTCTGCGGGAGCGAGCCATGAACATCGCCAGCGTGCGTCGGCCCATCGTCCCTCCGACCCCGCCGCGTGCGCCCGACGACATGTCGTTCCTCGGCCGGCTTGCCGTGCTCAAGCGGAACATGATCGCGACCTGGGGGCAGCGCGCCTATGAGGAAGACGTCATCGAGGGCCGCTTCTTCTTCCGCAACAGTTTTATCCTGAACCGGCCGGATGCGATCCGGCATGTGCTGCTCAGCAATTACGAGAATTATTCGCGCACCCCGGCGGGCATCCGCATGCTTCGTCCCGTGCTTGGCGACGGTCTTCTGATTGCGGAGGGCCATTCGTGGACGTTTCAGCGCCGCACCCTCGCGCCGGCGTTCACGCCGCGGGCGACGGCAAATCTCGTTCCGCACATGACGGCGGTGCTCGACGAGACCATCGCGAAGCTCGACGCGCGAACAAGCGAGCCGGTCGATCTTCGCGAAATCATGCAGCGCATGACGCTGGAGATCGCCGGACGCACCATGTTCTCGTTCGGCATGGACCGGCATGGTCCGACCTTGCGCAACTTCGTCATGGAGTATGGAGCCCGGCTTGGGCGACCGTACTTGCTCGACATGGTGCTGCCCCTGTCCTGGCCGAGTCCGATGGATTTTGCCCGTGCCCGTTTCCGCAAGCGCTGGACCGAATTCGTCGCGATGCTGATCGCCGAGCGGCGTGAGATGGGCAAGAAGGATGGCGCGCCGCCGCGCGATCTGTTCGATCTCATGGACGAGGCGCGCGACCCCGAAACCGGAAAGGGCTTTTCGGACGAGCAACTCGTCGACGAGGTCGCGACCATGATCCTCGCGGGTCACGAGACCACGGCGACCGCGCTGTTCTGGGCGCTCTATCTGCTCGCCCTCGACCCGGACACGCAGGAAGAGATCGCCTCCGAGACCCGTGGCGAACACCTCGACAGCATGGCCGACATCGATCGCCAGAAATTCACCCGGGCCGCGATCGAAGAGACCATGCGGCTTTATCCGCCGGCCTTCCTGATCGCCCGGGCCGCGCGCGAGAAGGACAACGCGGCCGGCGTCGCCATCGGCAAGGGCGACATCATCATGATCGCCCCATGGCTGCTGCACCGGCACGAGAAGCTGTGGGATCAGCCGAATGCGTTCATTCCGAAACGCTTCATGTCGACGGAAGCGCCCGATCGGTTTGCCTATCTGCCCTTTGGCGCGGGTCCGCGCGTCTGCATCGGCGCACCGTTCGCGCAAGCCGAATCCGTGCTGGCGTTGGCCCGGCTGATCGGCGCGTTCCGTGTCGAGCTTGCCGATACCAGCCCTGTCATTCCGGTCGGCGTCGTCACGACCCAGCCGGATCATTCGCCACTGTTCCGCATCGCGCGTCGATGACAGGCGTTCGCCTGGCTGACGGCGTGATCCACACCAGATAGAGTTACGCCATGAGCGATATCCAGGCCCAGTTGTCCGTTCTGAAGCAGACCGCCGATGCGAAAGTGGTCGACGCGATCTCGCGGCTGATCGAGGATGGCGAAGACCACGAGCTCAACCGCGTCAATGTCCTCGATTTCGCGAAGCAGCACGGTCTCGACGAAGAGCACGCGATCTCGGCATTCCTGCATTCGGCGCGGCTCGGTCTGTTCGATCTGGGCTGGAATGTGCTGTGCCCGGGCTGCGGCGGCGTGTTAGGGGCGCACTCGACCCTGAAGGCGCTCAAGCCCGACGATTATCATTGTGCGCTTTGCGCATGCGGCTACAAGGCCTCCGTCGATGATCAGGTCGAAGTCTCCTTCACCGTCAATTCACGCGTCCGGCGCATTGCGGCGCATGATCCTGATACGCTTCCGGTGTGGGAGTACTTCAAGCAGGTGTTCTGGAGTTCCGGCGTCGACTTCAACAAGGAATCGTTTGCGACGCTCGCCAACGAGGTGACGCTGGATACGATGGAGCTGCCGGCCGGCGAGAAGGCGACCATGTCGCTGCAACTGCCGAACGATTTCATCATCATCTTCGAACCGGTGACGCACGCGGCCCATTTCATCGACGTGCAGGGCGAGCCGACCAAGGACCGTCAGCAGCTCGCCATCATGTACAACAGGGTGCAGGCGCCGACGGGAACCACGACCATGCGGCCGGGCCCGCTGCGGCTGTCGCTGGAGAACCAGGCCGGCGTACGCGTGCTGCCGTCGGTCTTCATCGCGGCCGAGGCGCTCCATCACCTCATAGGCAAGCGCAAGCCGTTCCTGACCGCCAAGCGGATGCTGTCGAACCAGACGTTTCGCGATGTGTTCAAGGCCGACAATCTCAGTCTCGACCAGCGGCTCCAAATCACCTCGCTGACCTTCCTGTTCACCGATCTGAAGGGATCGACCGCGCTCTATGAGCGCGTCGGCGATCTCGCCGCCTTCGACCTCGTGCGCGCGCATTTCCACGCGCTGCTCGAGATCATCTCATCGGAGAAAGGCGCGGTGGTGAAGACCATCGGCGACGCCGTGATGGCGACCTTCGTCCGTCCCGAACATGCGATCGCGGCGGGTTTGCGGATGCGCGCGGCGATGGACGAGCTCAACAAAAAGCGCGGCACTGCCGATCTCATCGTCAAGATCGGCATCCACGAAGGTCCGTGCCTCGCGGTGATGCTCAACGAGCGGCAGGATTATTTCGGCCAGACCGTCAACATCGCCGCCCGCGTGCAGAGCCTCTCGACCGCGCAGGAGATCCACATCACCGGCCCGGTGCTGGATGCGCCGGCGGTCGCCGAAGTCCTCAAGCAGCGCGAGATCATGCCGATCCAGAAGCAGGCCGCACTGCGTGGCATCGCCGACAAGATGGTGGTGTACGAGATACCGTAATTGGTGTCGTCCCGGCCTTCGCCGGGACGACATGTGCGCACTTGGCTTGTCCTACTCCAAAATCACAGACTTTGAATTGCCGAAACGTAATGCAGCGCGCGGAACTGACGCACGTTGCGCCGGTTGAGTTTCCTGCTCATATAATGCTGGTAGCGGCCGCGCTTCCGCGGCTTCATCGATTTCGGTAGGACCTTATGCTCGACGGCCTGCGCCAATTCATCGCCGACATTGTTGCTCCCCATTCCCAGGACCGCGCATTTGATGACAGCGACTACCGGCTGGCGGCGACCGCGCTGCTGGTTCACGTGATCTCGCTGGACGGCCAGCCGACGGCTGCCGAGCAGCGCAAATTGCACAGCCTGATCGAAAGCCACTTCGGGCTCGATCGCGGCACTGCCGATCGTCTGATCGCGGATGCGACAGAAGTCGAGGGCGAAGCGGTCGACCTTTATCACTTCACCAGCGTCATGATGCGCTCGCTCGACGAAGAGGGCCGCAAGCGGGTCGTTCAGATGATGTGGGAGCTGGTCTACGCCGATGGCCAGGTCACGGAGTTCGAGGACAATGTCGTCTGGCGCGCCTCCGACCTGCTCGGGATCGCCCAGCGCGACCGGATCGACCTGAAGCACGCGGTCGCAGACCGCGCCGGCGGCCAGGTCAAGGACGACGCGGTCGGTGGGTGATCCCTGCCGACTCCGCCAATTGACGGTTGTGCAGATCACATGACGAAACTTTAATGTAGCCTCTGGGCTGCTCGGGTTCCGGATTTCCGCTGTAAATCCGTGGGTTTCCTGCTTCCCCGTTTCCCGCTCAAGTGGCTATGCGGCGGACGCCGCTTGCCTGTCGCGCTTGGCCTATGCTCTCGTTCCAGCATTGCGGGCCAAAAAACTTACATCAAGAGATCTCGATCGTGACTGAGCGGGTAACGTTGATCACCGGTGCCTCGGCGGGCATCGGCACGGAGCTGGCGCGTGTGTTCGCCGCGAACGGACACCGTCTTGCGCTGACGGCGCGACGCGCGGACCGGCTCGAGGCGCTCGCGAACGAGATCGCCGTCAAGGGCGGCAAGAAGCCGATCGTGATCGCCTGCGATCTTGAGGACGCGGATGCCGGCGAGAAGATCGCCGCCGCACTTGCTGCCGAAGGCGTCGAGCTCGATCATCTCGTCAACAATGCCGGCTTCGGCGTATTCGGTGACGCACTCGAGCGCGACCGGGTCGAGCAGCTCGGCATCGTGGATGTCAATGTCCGGGCTCTGACGGATCTGTCGCTGCGCTTCGCCGATCAGCTGATCAGGAACAAGGGTGGCCTTCTCAACGTCGGGTCGGTCGCCGGCTTTCTGCCCGGCCCCGGCATGGCCGTCTACTACGCGTCCAAGGCCTATGTGATTTCCTTCACCGAGGCCTTGCGGGCGGAGCTTGCACCGCACGGCGTTCGCGTCACCGTACTTTGCCCGGGCCCGGTGCCCACCGAATTCCAAGCGCGCGCCGGCGTGGGGTCTGGGCATGATACGGCCCTTCTCAATGTTCCTGCCGCCGAGGTCGCACGGCAGGCCTATCGCGGCCTGATGGCCAACAAGCGGGCAGTGCTCCCCGGTCTGGGCATCAAGATTGTGCCATTCGCCCTGCGCTTCTTCCCCCGTGGCTTCATCCTGTCCGCCACCAGCCGGTTTCAGAGGCACAGACACTGAAGAGAGCTCTCGGTCCGTAGTGGCCCGGAGCTTGCTTTCTATCGGCCGTGTGTGTGCGCAAACTCACACGAAATTAACGATCGCTTAGTTATGCTGGCGGTCTGAACCGATAGCACTCGCAGAGACCATGTCGTTCCGGACGAACAGGTTTGGTGGCGCAGAAGTGGTGCCCTTCCACAGAAGGACGCCGGGCGTCGCCGCCTCCGAAACCCGGTTGCCGGTTCTGATCATCCTGCATCAGGAATCATCGACGCCCGGCCGCGTCGGCAATGCGCTGCGCGCGCTCGGCCATCGCCTCGACATCCGCCGTCCCCGCTTCGGCGATCCGCTGCCCGAGACCCTCGACCGGCATGCCGGCGCTGTGGTCTTCGGCGGTCCCATGAGCGCCAACGATCCCGACGACTACATCCGCCGCGAGATCGACTGGATCGAAATTCCGCTCCGCGAACAGCGGCCGTTCCTCGGCATCTGCCTCGGCGCGCAGATGCTGGCGAAGCAGTTAGGGGCTCGCGTCGCGCCGCATGCGGATGCACTGACCCAGATCGGCTACTACCCGATCCGCCCGACACCCGCGGGCCACGGGCTGTGCCCGCACTGGCCGGCGCGGGTCTATCACTGGCATCGCGAAGGCTTCGAGTTGCCGGTTGGCGCTGAACTGCTTGCGGAAGGTGATGATTTTCCGGTGCAGGCGTTCCGCACCGGCAACGCTTTCGGCGTGCAGTTTCATCCTGACGTGACCTACGCGATGATGCATCGCTGGACCACGCGCGGCTATGACGGCCTCAGCGCGCCCGGCGCGCGGCAGCGGCATCACCATTTCGCGGACCGTGCCGTCTACGATGCCGCGGAACGCGCCTGGCTCGATCATTTCATCGACGGCTGGCTGGTGCGCCGGCCGGTGCTGGCGCAAGCCGCCGAGTAATCGCGCCTTCTCAGGTCCTTAACGCAGGTCCTTGGCGCAAGCCCTTGTCTCATCCCTTGATATGCTAAGCTCGCTGCCAACGAGCGCGCGCGAACGCGTGCCGGCAAACAAAGGGAGAGCGCCATGGCCTATGAACACATTCTCTATGACGTCAGCGACAACGTCGCGACCATCACGCTCAACCGTCCCGACCGCATGAATGCGTGGACGCCCATCATGGAGCGCGACGTGCGCCATGCGATGGAAGCATCGAGCGCCGATGACAATGTCCGCGTCATCGTCATCACCGGTGCGGGCCGCGCCTTCTGTGCCGGTGCCGACATGGATGCGCTGAAAGGGCTCGACCCCGATGATGTCAGGCGCGCGTCGAACCTGCCGCCCTTCGACATGAACCGGCGGCCCGACTGGCAGACGCGCTATGGCTTCTATCCGTCGATCGGAAAGCCTGTCATCGCCATGCTCAACGGCGCAACCGCCGGCATCGGCCTCGTCCACGCGCTCTATTGCGACCTGCGCTTTGCCGCCGACAACACCGTGTTCACCACCGCCTTCGCGCGGCGCGGATTGATCGCCGAGCACGGCATCAGCTGGATGCTGCCGCGAATCGTCGGCCACGCCAACGCGATGGATCTGTTGCTCTCGGCGCGCCGCGTTTCGAGCGAAGAGGCATTGCGGATCGGGCTGGTCAACCGGCTCTGCTCGCCAGAGAAGCTGCGCGAGGAGACCTATGCCTATGCGCGCGACCTCGCCGATTTCGTCTCGCCGAGCGCGATGGCCGTGATCAAGCGGCAGCTCTACGAGGTGCCGTTCCAGACGTTGGCGGAGGCGACGATCGCGGCCAATCGGGACATGATGGTGGCGCTGAACGGCAGCGATTTCAGGGAGGGGGTCGCGAGCTTCATGGAGAAGCGGCCGCCGAGGTTTACGGGGAAGTAGGGGGGATTTCGGATGGAGCCCGGCTTCGCCCTTCGGGCTACGCCGCGGCAGCCTTCGCTCACTTCGCGGCGAGAGACCTTCCGGGCTTGCCGAGCCGAAGCTCGCGAAGCGAGCGAAGGCTGGTGGAGCCAGGCGGGATCGAACCGCCGACCTCGTCATTGCGAACGACGCGCTCTCCCAGCTGAGCTATGGCCCCTTTTGTAGGCCGCTCTGGTCAATGCGGCCGACAACCGGGCGCCATTTAAGTCCCCGCCAAGGTCAAGTCAAGGACGGGTGTAACCCGGTTTTAGCCATCCCGGCACCGACTTCCCTTGTTTGGACCGGGGGGAACCGATATCTAGCAAAAGACGTCAATCCCGACCGAAGCCAGAGTTTTTAAAAGCCATGCGTGCCGTTCTCGACATCGTCATCATCGTGCTCGACCTCTACGTCTGGCTGCTGATCGCGTCCGCGATCCTGTCCTGGCTGATCGCCTTCAACGTCGTGAACACCCGCAACCAGTTCGTCTCGGCGGTGGCGGAGTTCCTGTACCGAATCACGGAGCCGGTCCTGGCGCCGATTCGCAATTTCCTGCCCAGCCTCGGCGGCCTCGACATCTCGCCGATCATCCTGATCCTGCTCATCATGTTCATCGAGCGGGTGATCCTGTATTATATCTATCCGAACGTGATCTAGGCAGGCTGGAGCGCCCTGGGTTGCCAAAGAACCTTGTCATCAAGGAACCTTGGCGTTACGGGGCCGCAGGAATCAGCATCGCGCTGCGGGTAACGCCCCGCGGCGGCCGCGACGACATCGACGGGATCGAGCAGCTCTCCGATGGCCGCAGCGTGCTCAAGGTGCGTGTGCGCGCTATCGCCGATGGCGGCGAGGCCAACAAGGCCGTTCTGGTGCTGCTGGCGAAATCGCTGGGCGTGCCCAAGGCCAGCGTAAAACTCCTGTCGGGAGCGACCTCGCGGCTGAAGCAGATCGCGGTCGACGGCGATCCGGCGCGGCTCGGCGAAGCCCTGCGTCAGCTCGCATCAGCCAAATCGACAGACTGAGGGAATTGACATGACCGCCAGGATCATCGACGGAAAAGTCATCGCCGCGGAACTTCGCGCCCGCGTCGCCGACGAGGTCGCACGCGTCAAGCGCGAGCACAACCTGGTCCCGGGCCTCGCCGTGGTGCTGGTCGGAAGCGACCCGGCGAGCGAGGTCTATGTCCGCTCGAAACACACCCAGACCCAGGCCGCCGGCATGGCCTCGTTCGAGCACAAGCTGGCGGCCGACGTCTCGCAAGCAGATCTCCTGGCGCTGGTCGCAAAACTCAACCGCGATCCCGCCGTGCACGGTATTCTGGTGCAATTGCCGCTGCCCAAGGGCCTCAATACCGAAGCCGTCGTCAATGCCATCGATCCCGCCAAGGATGTCGACGGGCTGCATCCGAACAATGCCGGCCGCCTCGCCGGTGGTTTCGAGGCGCTGTCGCCCTGCACGCCACTCGGCTGCATCATTTTGACCAAGAGCGTGCATGCCTCGCTCGAAGGCATGAACGCCATCGTCATCGGCCGCTCCAATCTCGTCGGCCGCCCGCTGGTGCAGCTGTTGCTGAACGAGAACGCCACGGTCACCATCGCGCATTCGCGATCGCGCGACCTGCCCGGGCTCGTCAAGCGCGCAGACCTCGTCTACGCCGCAGTCGGAAAGTCCGAGATGGTGCGCGGCGACTGGCTGAAGCCGGGGGCGACCGTGATCGACGTCGGCATCAACCGGATCCCGAAGGACGATGGCAAGACGCGTCTCGTCGGCGATGTTGCCTATCAGGAAGCGCTTGCAGTGGCCGGCGCGATCACGCCGGTGCCGGGCGGCGTCGGTCAGATGACAGTCGCGTGCCTGCTGGTGAACACGTTGCGCGCGGCCTGCGCGATTGCAGGGCTGCCGAAGCCGGCGGTGTAGTTCACCTCGCCCCGCTTGCGGGGCGAGGGAGTAGAGCTCAGGCCTTTTTCTTCTCGCGATCGATGCCTTCGAGGATCAGCTTGTGCGCGTCCTCCGGTCCGCCCCAGCGCAGGATCTTCACCCACTTGCCGGGTTCGAGATCCTTGTAGTGCTCGAAGAAGTGCTGGATCTGCTGGAGCGTGATGTCCGGCAGGTCGGAATACGACTTCACCTTGTCGTAACGCTGGGTGAGCTTGGACGAAGGCACCGCCAGAATCTTCTCGTCGCCGCCGGCTTCGTCTTCCATGAACAGAACGCCGACCGGGCGCACGCTCATGACCGCGCCTGGGATGATGGCGCGGGTGTTGATGATGAGGACGTCGCAGGGGTCGCCGTCGTCGGACAGCGTGTGCGGGATGAAGCCGTAGTTACCGGGGTAACGCATCGGCGTGTAGAGGAAGCGGTCGACCACCAGCGTGCCGGCTTCCTTGTCCATCTCGTATTTGATCGGTTCGCCGCCCACGGGGACTTCGATGATGACGTTGACGTCATTGGGTACGTTTTTCCCGATCGAGACCGCATCGATACGCATTCAAGGCTCCGTTGTTGCCGAGGTTAAATCGCACCCGGCAGCGATTTTGGCGCTGTCATACGCGGGCTTGGCCCGCTGATCCATCGCGTTTTTGTGAAATAATGAATCCGGCGATCACCGGCTCAAAAGGCAACGGTATCGACGGAAGGGAAACGCTGCCGGCTGGACTTCAGCAGCTCAATTGGTCCAAGCGAAGGCAACCTTGTCGAGCGATTTGGGCCCGAAACGCTCCGAGGAACGTGCCACCATGCGGCCGCCCAAGGCACGGTAGAACTCCGTGGCCGGATCATTGTCCGAGAGCGCCCACACCACCATGCTCTTCAGGCCGCTCTGCATCAGGTCGCGGCGGGCCGCGGTGAACAGGCGGCGGCCAAAGCCCAGGCCCTGGAATTCGGGACGCAGATAGAGCTCGTAGACCTCGCCGTCGAAATGCAGGCTGCGGGCGCGGTTGCGGCCGTAATTGGCGTAGCCTGCGATCTTGTCGCCGAACACCAGCACACTGACGCGGCTGCCCTTGCGGATCGCGCTGTCCCACCATTGCGGACCGCGGCGGTTGATCAGCTTTTCCAGTTCGGCGCCGGGAATGATGCCCTGATAGGCGGAGCGCCAGGCTTCGTCATGGGTGGACGCCACCGCAGTTGCATCTGCGGCTTTGGCCGGCCGGACCTCGATCAGGGTTGTGCTCATGGACGTGATCAAACCAAGTCGCCGCGCCGGCGGCAAGACCTATCGTTAATTATCGGTTAACGTGTGGACTTTCTGCATCAGTATTTGAACCATGTTGTACCGAAAAAAGACAAGACGCCGATTCGAGTGGCACCGGAGTGCCATGCGTCGGTGCAAAACTGCTTTGCGGCAACGAATGAACGGCAATCGCAACGCAGAAAGTCTGCCGATATTGATTCGTTCCTACTAGTCTGGCCGTTGCTGTTCTCGCCTCCGGCAATTCATGCGGCTCCTCAAACTCCTCGTGCTTCTGCCTCTGTTGGCCTTGCTGACTGCGCCGCCCGTGTGCGCTCAGGTCACGTTTGGTTCGTCCGGAGCGGAAGGCGATCCGTTTCGCCGGCAGCAATGGCGCGTGCCATCGCCAGATACCGACATCGCCGCCCATGCCCTGCTGTTTCGCCCGCCGGGTGCCGGCCCGTTCCGGCTTGCGGTGATCGCGCATGCTTCGACGCAAAATGGCTTGCGGCGCGCGCAAACGCCCCAACCGGAATACCGCGCACTCACTGCGTTCCTCATTGCGCGCGGCTTCGCCGTGCTGGTGCCGGAACGGCTCGGCCATGGCGCAACAGGCGGCCGCTATGTCGAGGACCAGGGTGGCTGCGACGAGGCGGATTATCTGCGCTCGGGCCGCGCAACGGCCGACGAAATCTCGCTCGCGCTGGAGGATTTGCGAAAGCAGGATTTTATCCGCAAGGACGCCGCGATCGTGATCGGCCATTCCGCCGGCGGTTGGGGCGCGCTGGCGCTCGCCAATGCCGATCCGAAGGCGATCTCCGCCATCATCGCCTTTGCGCCGGGCCGCGGCGGCCATGCCAATGACGAGCCGAACCGGATCTGCGCGCCCCACACGCTTCTCGCGGCGGCGGCTGAATTTGGCAAGGCCGCGCGCATCCCCGTCACGTGGCTCGTTGCCGCCAATGACAGCTACTTTGCACCGGCATTTTCGCTTGCGTTGGTCGACGCGTTTCGGCGCAGCGGCGGCAAGGTCGACTTCCGTGCGCTGCCGGCCGTGGGTAGCGAGGGGCATTGGATGATCGAAAGCGAGGCCGGCGTCAAAGCCGCGAGTGCAGAACTCGATCGCGCGCTGAAGCCGGCTGGCAAAAAGCCATGACGCTGTATTTCCTGATGTTGGACAATCGCTGATGGGCAAATGGCCTGACGATGACGTCATCCTGTTCGACGGCGTCTGCATCTTCTGCTCGCGCTGGGTCCGATTCGTCGCCGCGCGCGACACGGCGAAGCGATTTCGCTTCACGCCGATCCAGTCGGATTATGGCGCCCGGCTGGCGCGCACCTTCGGCATCGATCCCGCTGATCCTGACACCAATGCCGTGGTTCATGGTGGCGAGGTGTTCATGAAGTCGGACGCTGCGCTGACTGTGCTGTCGAATCTCCAAGGCTGGGGTTGGGTCCACGCGCTATTCGCCGTGCCGAAAGCGTTGCGCGACCCGGTCTACAGCCTCATTGCGCGCAACCGCTACCGCATTTTTGGCAAGTACGATGCGTGCTTCGTGCCTGACGCCGATTTGCGAGCGCGGGTGATCGAGTAATTCGTCATTGCGAGCGTAGCGAAGCAATCCAGACTGCGGCTGCGGAAAGATTCTGGGTTGCTTCGCTGCGCTCGCAATGACGGCGTGTGTGGTTATGGTCTGCCCAGAACTCCCAACACCTCCCTCGCCGCCCGCTCCCCTGAATCCCTCGCCCCATGCGCCGTCGAGAAAAAGTTCGGCGAGGTCGCTTCTCCCGCAAAAAATAGCCGCCCGTCCACAGGTGCCGCCAGCACGGCGCGGTCACCGGCGTGCCCAGGCAGCGCGTGCGAGTAGGAGCCTCTCGCGAACGGGTCGTGCGCCCAGCGCGACTCGTAGAGCGGCTTCAGCTTTCGCCTGATGTCGTTGCCGAGAAAGCCTGCGATCTCGTCGATGCCCTGCGCGGCAATAGCGCCTTCGCCGGCATCTTCCAGTTCGCGCGCAAAGCTGCCGCCAAAAAAGCCTTCGATGCAGGGCTGGCCGAACGGGCGGATATGATACGTGCCCATGTCGGTGCGCATGGTGGCGCCGCGCAGGTTTCCTTCCTTCGGGAAGGCCTCGGCATCGTCGAGCGCCAGCGTGATCTTGTCGTCGACCCCGAGAGGCAGGCCGGCTGCGGCGTCGACCTTGGCGCGCAAGCCAGGCGAGAACCGGATGGCTTCGCCGGCGATGAGATTGGTCGGCACGGTGACGATCACCTTGTCCGCGGTCAGCGTGCCCTGCGATGTCTCGATGCGGATGCGCTGGCCGGAATGATCGATCAGCGCGACGTTGCAGTTCAGCGCCACGGGGCAGGGCGCGCCATAGGCCGCGATCAGAGCGCCATAGCCGCGGCGGACGCGCCAGTTGAGGTCACTGTCCTCATAGGCATCCCAGTCCAGCGTCGACATGTCCTTCAGTTCGCAACCGTTGATGTAGGTCGAGATCGCGTCGATCATGGGATTCCAGCGATTGCCCGGCTCCAGGCTCAAGCTCGCGGGGACATCCTGGCCCTTCTGGGCGGTCTTCCACAGCCGCTGATAGAAGGCGTCCATCGCGTGCATGAAATCATCGCGCTCGGCTTTCGGAAACGCGTTGCCATAGGCGCGCTCGCGCCAGGGCGGCAGGTCCTTGTTGACCTCGAAACCGAGCTGTTTCGCAATCGCGACAAAGGAGTTGTTGTCCGCCGAGTGCAGCCAACCGCAGCCGACGTCGAAGGTGACTTCGGGCGAGGCCTGCACCGTCCAGGCCCGGCCACCGAGCCGGTCGCGCGCCTCGAGCACGACCACGGAGAGGCCGGATCCTGCCAGCGCATGCGCCGCGCCGAGGCCGGCGGCGCCCGCACCGATGATCGCGACGTCGACGGAGGAGGGAAGGGAGCTCATGGGCGGGCTCTAGCACGTTCGCAAAGAGTGCTGAAGCGGCCGCAAGCACAGCTGTCATCACCCGCGCAGGCGGGTGATCCAGTATTCCAGAGACATTTGTTATTGAACCGATAAGCCGCGGCGCACTGGATGCCCCGGTCGAGCCGGGGCATGACAGCGTTGAGAGCGGCGGCCTTAAGCCACCGCTTCCTTGGACTTTTCCGCGCGCTTGCGCTCGTTCGGGTCGAGGTGCCGCTTGCGCAGGCGGATCGACTTCGGCGTGATCTCCACCAACTCGTCGTCCTCGATATAGGCCAGCGCCTTTTCCAGCGTCATGCGGATCGGCGGGGTCAGGCGCACCGCTTCATCCTTCGACGTGGTTCGGATGTTGGTGAGCTGCTTGCCCTTGAGCACGTTGATTTCGAGGTCGTTGTCGCGGGTATGCTCGCCGACGATCATGCCCTTGTAGACCTTCCAGCCCGGCTCGATCATCATCGGGCCGCGATCTTCCAGCTTGAACATCGCGTAAGCCACCGCTTCGCCCTGGTCGTTGGAGATCAGCACGCCGTTGCGGCGGCCCTGGATCTCGCCCTTGTACGGCGCGTAGCTGTGGAACAGACGGTTCATGATCGCGGTACCGCGCGTGTCGGTGAGCAGTTCGCCCTGGTAGCCGATCAGGCCGCGGGTCGGCGCGTAGAACACCAGCCGCAGGCGGTTGCCGCCGGACGGCTTCATCTCGATCAGCTCGGACTTGCGCTCGCTCATCTTCTGCACGACGACGCCGGAATGCTCCTCGTCGACGTCGATGACGACTTCCTCGATCGGCTCCAGAGTGGCGCCGGTGGCCTCGTCCTTCTGAAATACGACGCGCGGACGCGACACCGAGAGCTCGAAGCCCTCGCGGCGCATGGTCTCGATCAGGATCGCGAGCTGCAATTCGCCGCGGCCCGAAACTTCCATCGCGTCCTTGTCGGAGGCTTCGACGACCCGCAGCGCGACGTTTCCTTCGGACTCGCGCAACAGGCGGTCGCGGATCATGCGGCTGGTCACCTTGTCGCCTTCGGTGCCGGCGAGCGGCGAGTTGTTGACGATGAAGGACATCGACACGGTCGGCGGGTCGATCGGCTGCGCCACCAGCGGGGTGTCGACCGACGGATCGCAGAAGGTGTCGGCGACGGTGCCCTTGGTCAGGCCGGCGATCGCGACGATATCGCCTGCCTCGGCTTCGTCGAGAGGAGTGCGCTCGATGCCGCGGAAGGCGAGGATCTTTGTGATGCGGCCGGTCTCGATGGTCTTGCCGTCGGCGCCCAGCACCTTCACGGCCTGGTTCGGCTTGATCGAGCCTGAGGAAATACGGCCGGTGATGATACGGCCGAGATAGGGGTTGGCTTCCAGAATGGTGCCGATCATGCGGAACGGGCCTTCCTCGACGGTCGGCGGCGCGACATGGCGCACGATCAGGTCGAACAGCGGCTGCATGCCGGCTTCCTGCGACCCGTCCGGGCTCTCGGCCATCCAGCCTTGCTTGGCCGACCCGTAGAGGATCGGGAAGTCGAGCTGCTCCTCGCTGGCGTCGAGCGCCGCGAACAGGTCGAACACCTCGTTGATGACTTCGGTCGCCCGCGCGTCGGGACGGTCAACCTTGTTGATCACGACGATCGGCTTCAAACCGACCTTGAGCGCTTTGGAGACCACGAATTTGGTCTGCGGCAACGGGCCTTCGGCGGCGTCGACCAGCACCAGCGCACCGTCCACCATGTTGAGGATACGCTCGACCTCACCGCCGAAATCGGCGTGGCCGGGGGTATCGACGATGTTGATGCGGGTGTCCTTCCACTGCACCGAGGCCGCTTTGGCCAGGATGGTGATGCCGCGCTCGCGCTCCAGATCGTTGGAGTCCATGGCGCGCTCGGTCACCTTCTGGTTCTCGCGATAGGTGCCGGATTGCTGGAGGAGGCGGTCGACGAGCGTGGTCTTGCCGTGGTCGACGTGGGCGATGATGGCGATGTTGCGAAGGTTCATGAGTGGGCTTCTTTGCGGTCGGACAATGGGTTAAGCGCGATCTCGCCGGTCAGACCGGGACCTCTTCTCGAAACAACGCTTGAAGACTGGAAACGGGGCGCTTTCCGCCCAAAAGGGAAAGCCCGGCATATCGACCGGGCACCCTACGCGTTGCGGCGCAATATAGGCAAAAACGGCCAAAAAACAATGTGTTCTTTGGCCATTGGTTGATTGAATTTTGTCCGGGGATTCCCGGGGGTTAGGCGAAAAGCCGGGCTCAGCCGCGCCGGCCCTTGATGGCGGCCCAGATCAGGGCGACCCCGCCCAGCCCCACGACTAGGCCCAGGAACACCAGCGGGGCGACGTCGGAGCCGATCCGGCCGCTGTCGGATATCGAAATGCCGCCGAACAGGATTGCGCAGGCACCGGGCAGCAGCAGGAGGATCCCGAAGATCGCCATGACCGCGGTCAGGCAGCCGCTGCGCTTGTTCGTCGGGGCAGGAGGCGGTCCCGGAGGGGCTGGCGGCGGCGTGTCGCTGATGCTCATGCCTGCAGGACTCCTTCGGTTGACTGCGCCGCCAGCTCGGCGCGGATGCCGTCGATCTTTCCGTTCCGGTAGAACAGATTGTAGGTGTCGAACGGGATGATCGCGCCGTTCTCGGTGACGAAATGGATGCAGCTGCGCTTGACGTTGCCGACACAGAAATTGAAGCGGTCGAGAAACTGCACGATGGTGACGCGGAATACGTTCTCATAAGTGATACCTTGCGGTACCTCGAAGCTCGGCAGGCAGCACAGCAATTCGCAGACGCGCTCGCTGGTGTTCAGCGGTCCCGAGGACAGCGAAAACAAATCGATGAATTTCTCCCTCAGCGCCGGGTGCTTCTCCGGGCTTATCGTATTGGGCAACAAGGCGACGAGTTGTTCCTGCGGGATCAGCGAGGTCAGCGGCAGCACTTTCTCGCCGTTGCGCAGGCCGTAACCGATCGAGATGCTTTCGGGGTTGCAGGGCAGCGGGATCATGTCCTTGTCGCCGAATACGCCGGTTTCGACCACGCGCTTGCGAATCTCCGACAGCATGATGCGATCGGTGTTCTTGTCGAAATTCTCGTTGCGGCCGGCGTCCTGCACCGGCTGCAGCGTGACGCCGCGAACGCACTTCCACGTGAGCGCGTGGCGGACGATGTCGCCGATCTCGGCATCGTTGACGCCGCGCTTGATGGTTGCCACCAGCGTGGTCGAGACGCCGTAATGCTCGAGATTTTCCAGCGCCTGCTGGCGGATCTTGCGCAAATCCGCGCCGCGCAGATTGATCAACGCGTCGCGTTCGAGCGAGTCGAACTGGAGATAGACCTCGAGCCCGCGCTTGTTCTCGGCGAGCCGCGCCACAAAATCCTTTTCGCGGGCGATGCGCAGGCCGTTGGTATTGATCATGACATGGCGGATCGGGCGCCCGCGCACCGCATCGAGGATCGCGAAGAAATCCGGATGCAGCGTCGGCTCGCCGCCGGAGATCTGCACCAGGTCAGGCTCGCCTTCGCTCGCGACCAGCGCGTCCAGCATTCGCTCGATCTTGGCCAGCGGGGTGAAACTGGTCCGCGCCGGCGAGGAATCGGCAAAGCACACCGGGCAGGTCAGATTGCAATGTTCGGTGATCTCGATCAGGGCCAGGCAGGAATGCTGCTCGTGGTCGGGGCACAGGCCGCAATCATAGGGGCAGCCAAATTCGGTATGCCGTTGAAAGGCGAGCGGCCGGTCCCCGGGCTTGATGAAATCCTTGCACAGGCGCCAATAGGCTGCGTCCGTCGACACAAGCGTGGACTGGACGCCATGCTCCTTGCAGCGCTTTTCGTACCAGACCTCGTTGTCGAGGATCTGGATCTTGGCCGGCACCAGCTTCAGGCAGGTCTCGCAGAGAGATTGGGTCTGGCCCCAGAAGATATAGGGGCGCGACTTACGCAACGGCGCGTTCATGCATGGGTCTCGCTTTGGGCGCCGTCGCCAGCATGACGACGGCGTAGAGCAGGATGGACAGCGACAGCAGGTGAAACAGCGTGAAGGGGCCGATCAGCGTGCCGTAGGGCTTGAGGAATTCCCACAGGAAGCGCTGTGCGCCATAGTAGACGAGGACGAGGTAGAAACCATTGGTGATCACAAACGCGCTCCGGTTCAAGACCGCCACCACGTAGAGCAGCGCGAATACCCCCATCGCGACGCTTTCGTAGAGCTGCACGGGATGGCGAAGGACGCCGTCGCCGAAATCATGACCCCAGGGCCATGCCGTCGGCGTGCCGTAGGTGAAATCGTCGAGGCCCGCGAAATAGCAGCCGAGCCGGCCGATCGCGATGCCGATCGCCAGCGGCAGCGCAAACCGGGCGCCGGTTCGTACCGTGATCCCTGCGGACCATTTGTAGAGCTCGATCGCCACGATGCCCCCGGCGAGCGCCCCCTCGACCGAGCGCGCAATGCCGCTCTGGCCCGACAGCCACAGATTGGCGGAGCCGAACAGATAGGCGCCGAGGCCCGCACCGAACACCAAAGCGGCAAGGTAGGACCGCTCGAATGATTGCGCCGGAAACCGCAGGCCCTGTCGCGACAGCCAGTAGAGAGCGATTGCCGTCGCCAGCCACGCTGCGATGTCGAAGAGAGTGTGAAGGAAAGCCCCGCTCATGCAGGGGACATTAGCCCAGGTTCCCGCCCGGCGGGATAGTGCGGCCGCTTCTTATCCCCGAAGAGGAGCGAGGTAGGGGGCTAGCCGGCCTGCCGCTCTTCGGTTGGATAGACGCCGCGCAGCACCTCTTCGAAGTGCATCTTCACAGCCTCGTTGCACATGCAGGCGCGCAGGCGCAGGCCCTCGCGGTTGCGGACCAGGATCGATCCGCGCCGCGTGTCGAGCACACCTTCCGCCTTGAACGATTGGAGCACGCGGCTGGCATAGCTGCGGCCGACGCCGAGCAGCGTCGCGAGCTGTTCGTGAGTCAGCGGCACGCTGCTCTCGTCGCCGGTCCGCTCCATCGCCGCCAGCATCCATTTGGCGGTGCGCTGCTCGATCGAGTGAATGGCGTTGCAAGCGGTGGACTGGAAGATCTGCGCCAGCATGCAGTCGGCGTAGCGAGCGAAGACATGGCGCAACGAGGGTGAGCGCTGCTTGGCGGCTTCCAGCTTGCCGACGTGAATGCGCGCGAACGGCCCGCCGAATTTCACGCAGATCCGGGTGTAGGCCGGCAGATAGCCCTCGCTGACGATGCCGCCCACCGCGCCTTCGCGGCCGACCAGGATGGTCTCGACGTCGCGGCCGTCCTCATTGGGAACGAGGAAGGTCGCTAGCGACGGTCCGCAGGGGAAATGGACGACCTGAACGTCGTCGCCGGGGTTGTAGAGCAGCTCATTCGCTGCAGCGCTTTCGAGCATGACATGTGGCGCAAGCAGGGCGAAGTCGGCCGCGCTCAAGCGCCGCAGCAGGTTGTTGGTTGGCCGGCTGTCGATCTCGGTGGCGTTACTGGTCCGCGCGTCCATCTTAAACTCCCCATCCGCCTCCACATTAGCGAGTTCCGTCGAGGTCCTGTGTGCACAAGTGGACAGACCTGACAACTGTGATGTGGTGGTTTCGTTCCGGGAACCCTCCGCGCTGGGTGCAGGCGTCGTGACCCGGTACCCAGTCAGAGAGACCTCATGCTCCAAGTTACGATGATGGCACCCGCCGCTTCCGATGGTTCAAACTGTCCCGCCGATGTTCTCATCGTCGAAGACGATCCGATCATCGCGATCGACTTCGAAGATCGCCTGCTCGGATTTGGCGTGAAGAGCGTGCGCACGGTGGGTTCAGTGGCGCAGGCGCTGGCCGCAATCGCGGCTCGCACCCCTGAATTCGCCTTGCTCGACGTCGGATTGAGCCGCGAGACCAGCTTTGCGGTCGCCGGACGGCTCGCGGCCCTGAAAATTCCGTTCGTCTTCGTCACCGGCTACGGCGCTGACGCGCGCATCCCGCCGGAATTCGCCAAACAGCCGCGTCTGCAGAAGCCGTGTTCGAGCGACGCGCTTGAGGCGGCGCTCCACGTACGCGCGGCAGACTAGCGATACAGCGTCAGGCCGGCTTCGGATCGAGCGTGGTCGACCACAGAGCCACGTCGGCGCGGTCGCGCAAGGTCACCGTCATCTGGCCGGAAGCGCCGTCGATCTTCACGTGACCGAAGAACTGCATGCCGGCGGACGGCGGCAGGTTCTGGTTGTCTTTCCCCGGCGCCTTGACGAAACGCACCTCGGGCCCAAACGTATTGTCGAGCGCGTTCGGACCGAATGTGCCCGCGTGAAGCGGGCCCGACACGAACTCCCAGAACGGCTCGAAATCCTGGAATTGCGCCTTGTTCGGGTCGTAATAGTGCGCGGCGGCGTAATGCACGTCCGCCGTCAGCCATACGGTGTTGCTGACCGGCGCCATCTTGATGAAACGCAGAATGTCGGCGATCTCGAGCTCGCGGCCGCGCACCGGGCCGTCGCCCTGCGCAATGGCTTCCGATCCACCCTTTGCAGTGTCTGACACGACGAGGCTGAGCGGCATGTCGGAGGCGATCACCTTCCAGGTCGCGCGCGAATTTAACAGGCCGCGCTTGAGCCAGGCGATCTGGTTCGGGCCGAGGAAATAGCTGGCCGGGCCGTAAGCGGTTTCGAGGTTGGGGCCGTTCGGGCCGCGATAGCTGCGCTCGTCGAGCACGAACACGTCCAGATGGGGGCCGTAGGAGATTTGGCGATAGACGCGGCCGGGCTCGACGATGCTCTCGCGCATCGGATACATCTCGTGGAAGGCACGGCCTGCGCGGGCCGCAAGCAGTGCGATGTCGCGCTCCTTGTAGGTCGCCGGAAGCTCCTTCGACAGCGACCAGTTGTTGGTCACCTCATGGTCGTCCCACTGCACGAAAATCGGCACTTCGGCATTGAAGGCGCGAAGATTGTCGTCGGTGAAATTGTATTTGTGCGCGGCGCGGTACTCGTCCAGCGTCTCGGCGACCTTGGCCTTCTCGGGAATCGTGACGTTCTTCCAGGTCTTGCCGTCCGCGAGCTTCACCTCCGACTGGATAGGGCCGTCGGCATAGATGGTGTCGCCGGAGTGCAGGAAGAAATCCGGACGGTGCTTGCGCATCGCCGAGAAGGTGAACATGCCGCCGTCATCGGGGTTGATGCCCCAGCCTTGTCCTGCGACGTCGCCGCCCCAGACGAAGCTGACGTCGCGTCGGTCGGCGGGCGCGGTTCGGAAACGGCCGGTCACCGGCTCGCCCTCCACCGCGGTGTGCGAGAGATCGCGGAAGCGGACGCGATAAAAGATGTCCTGTCCGCTAGGCAGGTTTTCGATCAGCATCTTCGCGGTGCAGTCGCTCTCGGGCAGCGCCGCGATCGGCGGCAGTGCGCGGGCCTCCTTGAACGACTCCGTCGTCGCCACTTCGACCAGCATCTGCGCAGGCCGATCGGTGCGCGCCCAGACCACGCCGCCGTCGAGGGTGACGTCGCCCGACTGCACTCCATGGGTCACCGCCGGCCGGTCGGCCGCGCGGGAGAGATGGGGAATTGCGACCGCGCCGAGCGCGCCGGCACTGGTCGTCAGGAAACGGCGGCGGGAGAATTTGATGTTCATGGGCTGGTCTCGGTATCGCGTGAGGCGACCGTCCAGCGGCCGCCACGGTGAAGCCCGACGCTATATGGAGACAATGTGACGCAGTGATTACGCGCTGCCGGCGGCCCGGAATTGCGCACCGGTGCGCTGCAGGTTCTGCGGCAGGCTGAACAGCACGGCCTTGCGGTCGGCAACCGCCGCATGGAACTGGTCGAGTGCGATGTTGAAGGCTGTGAGAGCACCTTCCTCGATTGCGCCGTGGTCGTAGCAGCGTAGCGTATCGCGCAGGATCTCGTCGGCCTCGGTCTGCATCTGATCGAGATCTTCGGTCGTCTCGCTCTTTCGTGCGGCGGTGATCATGTCGAGCAGCCGCTCGCGCAGATGGCTGTTGTTGTCGCGCTCGTCCTTCTTCAGATAGCCCGCAAACCAGGCGCCGATCGAGCCCATGGCCGAGAGCGCCATCAGGGTCCACCAGATGTAATCACTGTATTTGTCGAGGAAGGTCTTCTCTTCGCCATCGACGAAAGCGGCGGCGCCCGGATGCACGGGAATCACCGCATCCTTGTCGGTGTCGGGCGTTTCGATCTTCGCCGCCAGCGGGAATTCCGTCACCAATTGCTGGCGCACGGCGAAAAGCTGACGCGTGAACGCCGCGATGGTGGTCTCGGAGACGGCTTTGCGCGCCACGATGTGGTGCGAGAAGCTGATGGTCTTGACCTCGTCATCGGGACGATCGGGCGAGCCGCCGTAAGTGCCCGCGGGAATCTCGGCCGCTTCATAGACCGGATGATTTTGCGCAATCGCGTCGGCAGAATCGATCGCGAGGAAAGTCGGCGCGCCGAACTCCTTGGCGGAAGTGGCGATCGCGTCCGAAGTGATCTTGCTGTTGACGGGACCGGCCGCGAGATAGGCATCGACCTTCTGGGACTTGATCGCCTCGGCAACTTCATTGGCCGGGAATTGCACGATCTCGACCTTGGCGGGATCGACGCCGTATTGCTGCAGGATCACCTTGAGCAAATTGACGTTGGCCTGGGTACGGCCAACCACGCCGACCCGATGTCCGGCGAGCTGCGCGATCTTGGTGATCTTCGCGCCCTTCTTCTTGCCCTTGCCAGGTACGGACCACAGCACCACGACGTTCTTGCGCAGGGTCGCAACGGCTTGCGCGTTTTTCGGCACGTCGAGATCGCCGCGCACGATGGCGAGGTCGGCTTTGCCCTCCGCCAGCAGATTGGCGCTGGCGGTAGCGCCGTCGGTCTGGATCGGACGCAACCGCACGGAACTCTTGTGCTGCGCGAAGGCCTGGGTCAGTGCCTGCACGACCTTGACATCATCGCTGTTGGCGGGGCCGACCGCGATCTTCAGCGTCTCCGACCGCATGGCAAAGTAGTAGCCGCCGGCGAGCGCGCCAACGATCGCGAGCACCAGCGCGAGAGTCACGAGCGCCGTCTTCCGCGCCGATGATCGCGGCGAGGGCGGGGTGGGCGCTTCGGCCAGGTCCAATCCCCCGGTCATCGATCTCCCGAACAGTCGCTTGAGGCTCAGTTTCATCTTGGCCGGCGATTTACGCCGGCAAGTGTAGCAAATTTCTTGTCCGGCAGGGTTACATCTCCGTCATGGTTAGCGGATGGGGTCTAATCCCGTATGAACCCGGGGCGTCGGCGGGGTGTTAGGGTAAAGTTCCCCTGAAAGGACGGAGGCGACAATGGCAGAACGGCTCTCGGCGGAGGCGCGCGGACAGGCGCTGGGCGGACTACCTGGTTGGACCGAGGTTCAGGGACGCGAGGCGATCGGGAAGACCTTTGTCTTCAAGGATTTCAACGAGGCGTTCGGCTTCATGACCCGCGCGGCACTGGTCGCCGAGAAGATGGACCACCACCCCGAATGGCGCAATGTCTACAAGACGGTGGAGGTGGTGCTGTCGACCCATGACGCCGGCGGCATCACCGCGCTCGACATCGAGCTCGCCAGGGCGATGAACGCCATCGCCAAGCTGACACCAGGCTGACGTCTTGCGGGGACCGGCCGCGTCCCCATCTTGTGATCAGCACGGGATGCGGCGATCTGCCACCCGTGGCTGGAACGGGGAGTTTGTCGAACATGGCTGCCGAACACAGCGTCGGTTTCGAGCCGGCCGATCGGCTCGCGGAAGATCGTGAGAACGTGCGCCGCCGCTTCTGGCGCAAGCTGAAGCGTGTCGCCGCGCATCTGCCGTTCGCGGAGGATCTGCTCGCCGCCTATTACTGCGCCTTCGACCGCCAGACGCCGCGCCATGTCCAGGCCTCGCTGCTCGGGGCGATCGCCTATTTCATCCTGCCGTTTGATTTCGTTCCCGACGTGATGCCGATCCTCGGCTTCACCGATGACGCCGCCGTGCTCGCCACCGCCATTCGCATGGTCGCCAGCCACATCACGAATGAACATCGCGAAGCCGCCCGCGCCGCGCTGAAGCGCGGGGTGGATGAGGGCGACGCGCACTAAAAGGGCGCCGCTCCAACTCCAATGTCGTCCTGGCGAAAGCCAGGACCCATTACCCCAGGGAGGAGTTTGGCGAAGACTCGCCGCTCGGTACGACGACCGGCCGCGACCGATAGATTCCGCGGTATGGGTCCTGGCTTTCGCCAGGACGACTCGGGGAGAGAGTCTTCGCTATCCCACCCTCACGGATGCAAAATCACCTTGCCCATGGCCTGACGTCCCGCGAGCACCTTGAGCGCATCCGCCGTCTGCGCCAGCGGGAAGACGCGATCGACATGCGAGGAGATCTTTCCTTCCGCTGTCCACTTCACCAGCTTCTCGAGATTGGCCCGATTTTTTTCCGGGTTGAGCCGCGTCCATGCGCCCCAGAACACGCCGCGGATGTCGCAGCCTTTCAGCAGTGCGAGGTTCAGCGGCATCTTTGGAATGTCGCCGGCGGCAAAGCCGATGACGAGGAAGCGGCCTTCCCATGCAATCGAGCGCAGTGCCTGCTCGGCATAGGCGCCGCCCACGGGATCGAAGATGATGTCGACGCCCTTGCCGCCGGTGAGCTTGCGCAAGCCTTCCTTCAAATCTTCCTTGCCGTAATTGAGCGTGAGTTCTGCGCCGTGCGCCTTCGCGAATTCGAGCTTCTCGTCCGACGAGGCGCAGGCGATCACCTTCAGGCCCATCAGCTTGCCGAGCTCGCACGCGGCAAGTCCGGTGCCGCCGGCGGCGCCGAGCACCGCGAGTGTCTCGCCCGACTTCGGGCTGGCGCGATCTTCCAGCGCATGCAGCGCGGTGCCGTAGATGATGATGATGCCGGCCGCGCGGTCATAATCGAGATTGTCGGGGATCTTCACGATCGATGCGGCCGGCAACGCGATCTTTTCGCGCGCGCCGTTGTGGCCGCAGGAGGCGACGACGCGATCGCCGACCTTCAGATCGGTCACGCCGGGACCGATGCTCTCGATTATGCCCGCGACTTCGGCGGCCGGCGAGAACGGGAACGGCGGCTTGATCTGGTACTTGCCCTGGATCATCAGGATGTCGAAGAAGTTCAGCGCCGCAGCCTTGATCGCGATCACGGCTTCGCCGGGACCGGCCACTGGGCCCGGCACGTCGGCCAGAACGAGATCGTCGGGCTGGCAATATTGCGAGCAGAGGATGGCTTTCATGGCGGCACCTTCTTGAGAGCACTTGGCGTTTCGAGGCAGATTTATAGTTGGGCTGTTTTTGCCGGATTTAGCGCGGTCCCACAATCCGGTTTCTTTGTCTGAAATTACATTCGGCCCTATCCTCTCGTCATTGCGAGCGCAGCCCAACCAAACCAAAAACCGGGCCCCGCAAAAACCCAGAATTCATGCCCGCC
>NZ_JBVVPR010000026.1:0-7607 GCF_055811835.1 Bradyrhizobium sp. WSM4874 | reverse complement strand
CCCGCCCCAAAAATCCGTTTTTTTTTTCTAAAATAAAATCCGCCCAAACCCACTCCCAATTCCCCGCCCCCCAAACAAAACAAAAACCGCCACCGCGGAAAGACTCTGGATTGCTTCGCTGCGCTCGCAATGACGGGAAGAAAGAAAGGGAGGATTCAAACCATGTTTGAAACAGGCCTGCTCAAGGACAAGCGAATCCTCGTCACCGGTGGCGGTTCGGGTCTCGGTGCTGCGATGGCGCACCGCTTCCTCGCGCTCGGCGCCGAGCTCGTGATCTGCGGCCGCAAACTCGATCGGCTCGAGGCGGCGGCGAGCGAGATGCGCAAAGAGACCGGCGGCAAGGTCACGACGATCGCCTGCGATATCCGCGATGGCACCGCCGTCGAAGCGATGATGGACGCCGTCTGGCGCGAGGCGCCGCTTGATATTCTCGTCAACAATGCGGCTGCAACTTTCATTGCGCAGAGCGAGCATCTCTCATTCCGCGCCGCGGATGCGATCCTCGCGCCGACGTTGCATGGTGCGATGTATTGCACGCTTGCCGCCGGCAAGCGCTGGATCGACGTCAATCATGACGGCGTCGTGCTCTCGATCCTCTCGACCTCGACCATCACCGGCCGCGCCTTCACTGTGCCGTCGGCGATGGCGAAGTCGGCCTTGTTGGCGATGACCAAGAGTCTCGCCGTGGAATGGGGCCCGAAGGGCATCCGCACCGTCGCGATCGCGCCGGGACCGTTCCCGACCGCGGGCGCCTCGGGTCAGCTCCGCCCCGAGGGTCGCAACGAAGAGTGGGCCGCGCGCAACCCGATGGGACGCGCGGGCGAGCACGGCGAGCTTGCCGACCTCGCCAGCTTCCTGGTCTCCGACCGTGCCGGCTACATCAACGGGGAGATGGTGGTGATCGACGGTGGCGCGCATTTGCGCAGCTCCGGCGCCGAGGATCTGTTGCGCTGGACCGATGCGCAATGGGCGGAGCAGCGCGCGGCACGATCCAGGGCCTAGTCGCCGCGGCCCTTCGCTAACTGCCTTCCCAAATTGGACTTTCCCGGCTATCCCTGCTCGGGGACAACGCGCGGCCGGGCCATCTTCCAGTCACAATATTGAGGGAACCACTCCAGCATGTGGCGGGTGCTGATTTTAGCTTTGATGGCGGGCGTGGCGGCCTGTGGAATCACTGATTCCGCGCGGGCGCAGACGGCGCAACCTGCGCCCAAAACTGCACCGAAAGAATCCGCCCCGAAATCGGCTGCGCCGGCGGCCAATACGACCGGAAAGACGGCTGCAAAGCCCGAGAGCAAGCCGACGGTCCCGCACGCGACGGTTGCGGGCGGCGCCGAGCCGACCCTGATCGGTCAGTTCGGCACCTGGGGCGCCTATTCGGCCGCACCCAATGGCAAAAAGGTCTGCTTCGCGCTGGCCAAGCCGTCTTCATCGAAGACCAACCCGCCGAATCGGCCGCGCGATCCTGCCTATGCCTTCGTCTCCACCCGCCCGGCGGAGAAGGTCAACAACGAAGTCTCGGTCATGATCGGCTACGCGCTGAAGCCGGGCTCTGAATCCTCGGTCGAGGTCGGCGGCGCCGCTTTCGCCATGTACTCGCAAGGCGACGGTCTCTGGATCAAGAACGCGGCCGAGGAAGAGCGGATGGTCGAGGCCATGCGCAAATCCGCCGATCTCGTGGTCAAGGGCGTCTCGTCCAAGGGGACCGAGACGACCGACACTTTTTCGCTGAAGGGCCTCGCCCAGGCGCTTGACCGGATCTCCCAGGATTGCAGGCGTTAAGGCTGCGGTCGATAAGGTCGCAATCGGCGGTTCCGGTTGCTATATAGGGGCTATTCCAAAGGTACAGCCGTCATGGCCGGGCTTGTCCCGGCCATCCACGCGCTGGCTACGGGCGGACAAGAACGTGGATGCCCGGGACAAGCCCGGGCATGACGAGACAGCAGCAGCAATCTCAGGCAATCGATGACCGAGCCGCACAACGCAACACTGGTGGAGAAGACTCCGCTCGAAACCTATGTGCCGCCGGCGAAACCCTCGCTGATTGGCCTGTCGCGCACCGAGCTTGCCGATCGCCTCGGCGAGATCGGCGTTGCACCGGCGCAACGCAAGATGCGCGTGCAGCAGCTGTGGCACTGGATGTATTTCCGTGGCGCCCAGAATTTCGAAGAGATGACGTCGGTCTCGAAGGGCATTCGCGCCGATCTCGCGCAACATTTCACCGTCGACCGGCCCGAAGTCGTGGCCGAGCAGATCTCCAATGACGGCACGCGCAAATGGCTGCTGCGGCTGCCGAGCGGCGACAATGTCGAGCGGGCGCATGAAGTCGAGTGCGTCTACATCCCCGAAACCGATCGCGGCACGCTGTGTGTGTCCTCTCAGGTCGGCTGCACGCTGAACTGCTCCTTCTGTCACACCGGCACGCAGCGCCTGGTGCGCAACCTCACCGCCGGCGAGATCGTGGGTCAGGTGATGGTCGCACGCGATCGTCTGAACGACTGGGCCGATCGCGAAGACGGCACGCGTCGCGTCACCAACATCGTGATGATGGGTATGGGCGAGCCGCTCTACAATTTCGACGCGGTGCGCGACGCGCTGCTCATCGTCGGCGACAACGAAGGCATCGGCATCTCCCGCCGCCGCATCACGCTGTCGACCTCGGGCGTGGTGCCGAACATTGTGCGCGCGGGCGAGGAGATCGGCGTGATGCTCGCGATCTCGCTGCATGCGGTGCGCGACGAGCTGCGCAACGAGCTGGTGCCGCTCAACCGCAAATATCCGATCAAGGAATTGCTGCAGGCCTGCCGCGACTATCCCGGCGCCTCGAACGCGCGGCGCATTACCTTCGAATATGTGATGCTCAAGGGCGTCAACGATTCGCTCGACGATGCCAAGCTGCTGGTGAAGATGCTCAAGGGCATTCACGCCAAGATCAATCTTATCCCGTTCAACCCCTGGCCCGGCACCGCCTATGAATGCTCGGACTGGGACCAGATCGAAAAATTCTCGGAGTACGTCTTCAACGCCGGCTACTCCTCGCCGGTGCGCACGCCGCGCGGCCGCGACATCCTCGCCGCCTGCGGCCAGCTCAAGTCGGAAACCGAAAAACTCTCCGCCAGGGAACGCCAGACGCTACGCGCCATGGCGATGACGGACTGAGCTGATGCGCGCACGTGCTCTCGCATCCTCGTCATTGCGAGCGCAGCGAAGCAATCCAGAGTCTTTCCGCAGAGGCAGACTGGATTGCTTCGCTACGCTCGCAATGACGGCGAGGGTGACGTCATGTCCCTGATCGGCCGCCTCATCGTCATCTTCATCGGCTTTCTGGCCGCCTGCTTCATCGGCGGCATGATCGTCGTTGTCGCGCTGTTGTTTCCGGAGTTCGCCGATCTCGGCGCCGGTCCCGTCGACCAGGGCACGATCGATATCGTGCTCGGGTTCGGCTTCATCTTCGTCTCCGGTTTTGCGCTGGTGCCGACGGCGGTGATCGTCGCGATCACCGAGGCGCTCTACATCCGCAGCGCGCTCGCCTATGCCGTGGGCGGCGGCGTCGTGGGGCTCGCCTGCTATCTCGGCCTGGTCCCGTTTCATTCCGACACGCTGCAATTCGAAGGCATCGTGCGGCGGCACCTGGAGATCATGACCGGCGCGGGCATTGTCGCCGGTGTCGTCTACTGGCTGATCGCCGGCCGCAATGCCGGCGCTTGGCGCAATCCGCCGCTGCCGCGCAATCCGCCTCCGCCACTGCCGTCGAATTCAAGACCGGATGCGCGGTAGCTTGCGCCGTCATTCCGGGATGGTCCGAAGGACCAGACCACAGGTGCGCAATTGCGCACCGGGGAATCTCGAGATTCCGGGTTCGGTGCTGCGCACCGCCCCGGAATGACGGTCCCAAGGGTTTTCATCCCCTTCCCACTCGGCTAAACCGCGCGCCATGAACCGGACTGGACTCTTCATCGCCCTGGCGCTGTGGCTCGTGATCGGCGTCGTTTTCGGCCTCTATCCCGAGCTCGATCTCAAGCTCGCCGCGCTGTTCTTCGACCCCGCGACGAAGACGTTTCCGCTCAAGCTGAACGATTGGGCGAGCTTCGCGCGCGATGCCGCGATGTGGGTTGCGTGGGCGTTCGTGCTGCCTGCGCTGGTCGCGCTTGTGGTCAAGATGGTCCGGCCCGACCGCCCGCTGATGGTATCCGGGCGCGCGATCGTCTTCTTGCTGGTCACGATCATCATGTCGGCCGGCATCCTCACCAATCTCGCCTTCAAGACCTATTGGGGCCGGCCGCGCCCGGTGGTCGTGACGCAGTTTGCCGGCGATCAGCAATTCGTGCCGTGGTGGGATCCGCGCGGTGGCTGCGCGCGCAACTGCTCGTTCTTTTCGGGTGAGGGCGCGACCGCGTTCTGGACGCTGGCGCCCGCCGCACTGGCACCGCCGCCGTGGCGGCCGCTCGCTTATGCCGGAGCCGTGGTGTTCGGCCTCGTGACCAGCGGGCTGCGGATGGCCTTTGGCGGCCACTTCTTCACCGACGTGTCGATCGCCGGCCTCGTCACCTTCGTCGTGATCTGGTTTGCCTACGCGCTGATCTACCGCTGGCCGCGGACCCGGTTTTCGGACGAGGCGGTCGATGCCGCCCTGACCCGGCTGAACATGCCCGCCTACCGGCTTCGCCAGCGCCTGTTCGGCCGCAAGACGAGTGCCGAGCCGTCCGTTTGAGCCATTAAAGGGGTGCCGAGCCCCGCGAAATTTGATATTCGCGCGGTCAAGCCGTGAAACGACATCAGCCCTTCGAGACCGATTGGAAGCCCCATGACCACGATCCTGAAAAGCCTGCCCAAGGGTGAGAAAGTCGGCATCGCTTTTTCGGGCGGCCTCGATACCAGCGCGGCGCTGCTCTGGATGAAGCAGAAGGGCGCGCGCTGCTACGCCTATACCGCCAATCTCGGTCAGCCCGACGAAGCCGACTACAATGAGATTCCGCGCAAGGCGATGGAGTTCGGGGCGGAGAAAGCGCTGCTGGTCGATTGCCGCACGCAGCTCGTCCATGAAGGCATCGCCGCGATCCAGTCCGGCGCCTTCCATATCTCCACCGGCGGCATCACCTATTTCAACACTACGCCATTGGGGCGCGCCGTCACCGGCACGATGCTGGTCGCGGCGATGAAGGAGGACGGCGTCAACATCTGGGGCGACGGCTCGACCTTCAAGGGCAACGACATCGAGCGCTTCTATCGCTACGGCCTGCTGACCAATCCGGGCCTGCGCATCTACAAGCCCTGGCTCGACCAGCAGTTCATCGATGAGCTCGGTGGCCGCGCCGAGATGTCGGCGTTCATGACGGCGCAGGGCTTTGCCTACAAGATGAGTGCCGAGAAGGCCTATTCGACCGACAGCAATCTGCTCGGCGCGACGCACGAGGCCAAGGATCTCGAGAGCCTCGACAGCGGCATCAAGATCGTCAACCCGATCATGGGCGTGCCATTCTGGCGTGACGACTGCAGCGTCAAGGCCGAGAAGGTCGTGGTGCGTTTCGAGGAAGGCCAGCCGGTCGCGCTGAACGGCCAGACCTTCTCTGATCCCGTCGCGCTGTTCCTCGAAGCCAACGCGATCGGCGGCCGCCACGGCCTCGGCATGAGCGACCAGATCGAGAACCGCATCATCGAGGCCAAGAGCCGCGGCATCTATGAAGCGCCCGGCATGGCGCTGCTGCACATCGCCTATGAGCGCCTCGTTACCGGCATCCACAACGAGGACACCATCGAACAGTACCGCATCAGCGGCATGCGTCTCGGTCGCCTGCTCTATCAGGGCCGCTGGTTCGATTCGCAGGCCCTGATGCTGCGCGAGACCGCGCAGCGCTGGGTGGCCCGCGCCGTCACCGGCGAAGTCTCGCTCGAGTTGCGCCGTGGCAACGACTACTCGATCCTCAACACGGAAAGCCCGAACCTGACCTATGCGCCGGAGCGGCTCAGCATGGAGAAGGTCGAGGACGCGGCGTTCACGCCGGCCGATCGCATCGGTCAGCTCACCATGCGCAACCTCGACATCAACGACACCCGCGCCAAGCTGAAGCTCTACAGCGACACGGGCCTGCTCTCGGGCAGCGAAGGCTCGCAGATCTTCCGGCTGGAGAGCGACAAGAGCTGATGCGCTCAGGGATTGCTGCCTCATTCGTCATTGCGAGCGAAGCGAAGCAATCCAGAATCTTTCCGCAGCGATAGTCTGGATTTGCTTCGTCGCTTCGCGTCTCGCAATGACGAAAACAAAAATGGCCGGGATTGCTCCCGGCCATTTTGCATTTATGGGTGCGGCTACCGCGGCGGCGCGGTGCCGGGAGGGGGCGGCGGCAGCGAAGCCTGCCCACCGTTGAGCAGCGGCGTGATGTTGCGGACGGTGACGCGACGGTTGATCGCGCTCGGCCCTTGCGTCTGCTCCTTCAGGTACTGCTCGCCATAGCCCTGCGAGGTCAGGTTCTCAGCCGGCACACTGAATTGCTGTGTCAGCAATTCGGCCGCGGACTGCGCGCGACGATCCGACAATGACAGATTGTCGACGTCGTTGCCGACCGCGTCAGTGTGTCCCTCGATCAGGAACACCGCACGCGGGTTGGCTTGGATCGCCTGATTGAGACCGTCGGCGATCACTTGCAGTTTCGCCGCCTGATCCGGTGGGATCGTCCACGACCCCGTCTCGAAGGTGATCGAGTTGACGTCGATGCTGGGCATCTGCATGCGAACATTGGGGCTGTAGCGGATTTCGTCGAGCGTATAACGCCGATCGATCCGCTGCACCGGCGGTGCCCGCATGGTCTGGTAGATCACGTCCGGCGACGCCTCCTGGGCATCGACGATATAGCGGTCGTAGGGAATGTTCACGACCGGCGGCGGCGCGTCGACATAGAAGCCGCCGACCGACTGCGGATCGCGGTAGCTGTTGTCGATGATGATGAGCTCGCGGCCGCGAGAATCCCTGCGAATTCGCCGCAGCAGCCGACCGTCCGGACCGACAACAGTAATGATCTCGCTGCCGTCGGGACGGATCACCACGGTGCGGGTATCGGCGCCGACAGTCTCGGTGCGGATGTCGCGGGCGCCGTAGCGGAAGCGATAGAGATCGTTGCCGCGGACGTAGGTCTGCCCACCGGGATCGCGGATGATGATGCGGTCCGGCTCGGTGTAGACGGTGCGACCGCCTTCGACGGATTCGCGCCGCTGATTGTGGAGGTCGGCGATCGTGGCTCCAATCACGGCGCCGGCCACCACGCCAGCACCGATCGCGAGCGGCGTGAGGTCACGCTGCGGCGGACGCGGTGCTGGCGGCAGCGGTGCTGCGACCGTCGGCGCGGTTCGGAAGGCCGGCGCAACCGTCGGCGGCGCGTATTGCGCCCTGTTGGGCGGAGGCGTTGCGGCGGCGGAGCCCGGGACGGTGCTCGGTGCCGCAGCGCCGGCGGGGGGAGCCGGTGGCTGGGGCGGGGCACCTGCCTGCGGCTGGGTCGGCGGAGTTCCGGCAGCGGGTGCGCCGGCAGGAGGAGCTCCACCCTGGCGCGCCCGCGGCGGGGTGGCACCGCCCCCCGGCGCCGGGGTGGGGGTGGGGGGGGGGGGTGGGCCCGGGG